>JAITHG010000176.1 GCA_031280075.1 Eubacteriales Family XIII. Incertae Sedis bacterium
GTAGTGGTGCTCGAGCGGACGAACTTCCGTTATTTTGACCCGGCCTCCATAGACGAGAAGCCTTCGTTTATCTGTATCGATGTGTCCTTCATATCGTTGGGGCTCATCCTCCCTGTGGCAGCTGCATTGCTTGCAGATGCGAAGGGCGAATTGGTCGCCTTGGTGAAGCCTCAGTTTGAGGCGGGGCGTGAGCAGGTCGGCAAGGGCGGCATCGTCCGCGATCCGTCGATCCATGCGGAGGTCATCGAGAAGGTGCGCGGATATGCGGCAGGATGCGGGCTTGCCGCAGTAAGCACTGTCGAATCGCCTATCAAGGGCGCAAAGGGCAACACGGAGTTCCTGATGAGGTGCATCCATGGCTGATATGACTCCGATGCTCCGCCAGTATTTGGAAATCAAAGGGCAGTATGAGGACTGCATCCTTTTTTTCCGTCTCGGCGATTTCTATGAGATGTTCTACGAGGATGCCCTCACCGCCTCGAAGGTGCTGGAGATCACGCTGACAGGCAAGAACGTCGGTGCGGACAGGGAGCGCGCACCGCTCTGTGGCGTGCCCTACCATTCTGCGGAGGGCTATATCGCGAAGTTGGTCGAAAACGGGTACAAGGTAGCCATCTGCGAACAGACAGAAGACCCGAAGCTCACGAAGGGCTTGGTTCGGCGGGAGGTCGTCCGGGTCGTCACGCCCGGCACAGTGACGGGCGATGCCATGCTGCGCGCAGAGCGCAACAACTACTTGGCGGCAGTCTATGAGGGGGATGGGGGCATCGGGATCGCGTGGTGCGACATCACGACGGGCGAACTGTGTGCCGCCGAGGCGGAGGCGCGCGGTGCGGCGCTTGCGGGTCAACTCTCGCGCATCGACGCGGCGGAGATCCTGCTCAACGAAAACGCTGTCGATGCGGTGCAGGTCTGCGCCGACTCGGGCGCACACCTGTCCTTCCTGCCCGAGGAATACTTCACGGAAGAGCGTGGGCGGCATGCCCGGGAGGCGCTGTCGGGCGATGCGCAGTTCCCCTTACAGGATCCAGACGGCGAGGATCCGGTGGGCGGTGCCATCCGCAAGGCAGCAGACGGGCTGTTCTCCTACCTGTCGGAGACCGCCATGGGCGGCATGGGGCACATCAAGCCCCTGCGCATCGCCTCCTTGACGGGGCACATGCTGCTCGATCGTGCGAGCATCCGCAACCTCGAGCTGACGGAGACGCTCATGGGGCAGGACGTGAAAGGCACGCTCCTCGGCGTGCTCGACCGCACGCGCACCGCCATGGGCGGGCGGCTCCTGAAACGATGGCTGAAAGAGCCGCTCATCGAGGTGGACGCGATCGAACGCAGACTCAACGCGGTCGAATGGCTGCTGGAGGACGTGCTCGCGCGCAACCATGTCCGGGAGGCGCTCAAGGCCGTCTACGACCTGGAACGCCTGTCCGGCCGGGTGTCCTTTGGCAATGCGAACGCAAGGGATCTGCTCGCCCTTCGGCGGAGCGCAGGAGCCCTGCCGGAGATCAAGGGCGAGCTCGCGGAAGCGCCGAAAGGCGGCCTGCTTTCGGAGCTGGATGCCCAGACGGACGATCTCGAGGATCTGTCCACCCTGGTCGCCTCCGCAATCGAGGACGAGCCCCCAGCCACCGTCCGGGAGGGCGGGATGATCCGGGCGGGTTTCTCGGATGCCCTCGACCAGCTCAAAGAGTCCATCCGCGGCGGGCAGGAATGGATCGCCGCCCTCGAGCAGAAGGAGCGCGACCGGACGGGAATCAAGACGCTGAAAGTCGGTTACAACAAGGTCTTTGGATATTATATAGAAATAACCCATGCAAACGCCGGGCTCGTTCCGGCAGAGTACATCCGGAAACAGACACTCGTCGGATCGGAACGCTACATCACACCGGAGATGAAGGAGGTGGAATCCGTCGTCCTCGGCGCAGAAGCGCGCATCCATGAGATGGAGTACGAGATCTTCTGCGAGCTGCGTGGGCGGATCCGCGCCATGATCCCATTGATCCAGCGAACGAGCGATGCGGTCGCGACCATCGATGTGCTCGCCTCCTTCGCGGATGTGGCGGAGAAGAACAACTATTCGAAACCCGTCATGGACGGGGGCGACGTGATTCAGATCGAGAAGGGCAGGCACCCTGTCATCGAGCACAACCTGTCGGATAGATCGTTTGTGCCAAACGATGTCTACCTCGATCGGAAAGACCGCAGCATGCTGCTCATCACAGGTCCGAACATGGCGGGAAAGAGCACGTACATGCGGCAGACGGCGCTCATCGTGCTCCTCGCGCAGGCGGGCTGTTTCGTCCCTGCGGAGCGTGCGCGCATCGGCATCTGCGATCGGCTTTTCACGCGCATCGGGGCTTCGGACAACCTGGCAAAGGGCGAGAGCACGTTCTTCGTCGAGATGCGCGAACTCGCCTACATCCTGAACACCGCGACGGAGCGGAGCCTCGTCATCCTCGATGAGATCGGGCGCGGGACGAGCACCTACGACGGGCTTGCCATCGCCTGGGCAGTCATCGACTGCCTCTGCGGGCTGTCACGCAGCGCCGGAGCCGGCAGTCAGGTTCGCTGCCTGTTCGCGACGCACTACCACGAGCTGACCGCTCTGGAGGGGAAGCTGCCGGGGTTTGCGAATTTGAACACGGAGATCGCGGACTCGGGCGAGGATGTCGTGTTCCTGCACCGGATCTCGGAGGGCAGCGCCAGCCGCAGCTATGGCATCCACGTCGCAAAGATCGCAGGCGTGCCGCAGGACGTGATAGAGGACGCAGTGGAAAAGCTGGCGTTGCTCGAACCTGTGCGGCAGGAGTTGGACGCGGCGCAGGTCAGGCTTGGCGCACAGGCCGGGCGCGGGGCGGAAGGTGCCGCATCCGGGGCGCGTCCGGAACAGATCTCCCTGTTTGACTTCGCTCCCAACCCGGTGATGGAACGTCTGAAGGCACTGGATCTCATGGAGATCACCCCGTCCAAGGCCTATGCTTTGCTGGAGGAACTGCAGGCGGCAGCGAAAGGGCAGGGTGGGCAATGAGACGGATCCGTCAACTCCCCAGGTTGGTCTATGACAGGATCGCCGCCGGCGAGGTCGTCACAGCGCCGCTGTCCGTCGTGAAGGAACTGGTCGAAAATGCGATCGATGCCGGTGCGCGCGCCGTCTCCGTCGAGATCCGCGAAGGCGGGAAACGGTACATCCGCGTGACGGACGACGGTGTGGGCATCCATCCCGACGACATCGCACTCGCCCTGACAGCGCACGCCACGAGCAAGATCGTGTCGGAGGACGACCTCACGCACATCGCCACCCTCGGATTTCGCGGGGAGGCGCTCGCGTCCA
>JAITHG010000182.1 GCA_031280075.1 Eubacteriales Family XIII. Incertae Sedis bacterium
CGCCGTGCCGTCTGGCAGATGATCCGGGAGCTTGCGGAGGGGGGCATGACGGTGTTTCTGACCACGCAGTACATGGATGAGGCAGAACAGCTCGCAGACCGGATCTCCATCCTGCACAGCGGCCGCATCGTCGCGGAAGGCAGCGCGGCGGAGATCAAGGCTCTCGCGGAGGGCGAGCATACGAGCCTGGAGGATGCCTTCCTTGCTATCCTTGAAGAGCACGACGAGCGGGGGGCGGAGGCATGAGCGGGCGCACAACGCATGGCGCGGGCACAGGCACAGGCACGGAATCGGGCACGCGCGCGCACAGGAGCGCGGGCACAGTCCTGAAGCACTATGTCAGCGACAACTTGGTCATGGCGGGGCGGGTCTTGCGGCATACGACGCGCAGCATCGACACCGTTTTCACGGTCGTCCTCATGCCCATCCTCATGATGCTCGGGGCAGTCTTTGTGCTGGGCGGCGCGATGCAGACGGGAGAGGAACGCTATGTGGATTATATCCTGCCCGGTGTCCTGATGATCGGGGTCATGAGCGGCATCGCCTACACGGCCTACCGTCTCAACGTCGATGTCACGCGCGGCATCTTCGAACGGTTTCATTCCATGCCGGTCGCGCGCGCGTCCGTGCTCGGCGGTCACGTGCTGACATCGCTCCTGTTCAATTTCATCTCGAGTGCGGCGATCCTGGTCGTAGGTCTTCTCATCGGCTTCCGCCCGCAGGCGGGCGTGGGGCAATGGTTGCTCGCCGTGCTCGTCCTCTTTCTCTTCACGATGGCACTCACATGGATGGCGGCATTCTTCGGACTTTTCTCGAAAAATGCGGAGACGGCCGGCATCTTCGTCTACTTCCTCATGGTGCTGGGCTTCGTCAGCTCGGGCTTCGCGCCCGTGGAGAGCATGACCCCCGCCCTGCGCGCCTTCGCAGCAGGGCAACCGATGACCCCCATCCTAGACTGCCTACGCGCCCTGCTGCTGGACAAGGATCCGGGCACCGCCCTCCCTGCAGCCATCCTATGGTGCGCCGGCATATGGCTGCTCTTCCGGCTCCTGAGCGTGTGGGCATATATAAGGAGACGTGGGTAGGGGAGGGGTTCCTTGCGAAGATAAGCGAACGGGGGCAGCTGTTTTGCCCCCGTTCGATTGATTGTCGATCTACTCTACTTTGTCCAGCACTTTGTCAAAGATGGCGAGGGCTTCCTTCATCTCTTCTTCCGTGATGGTGAGGGGCGGGGCGATCATGATGCCGTTCAGGTTGTTGTAGGTCGCAAAACCTTCCTTCTTCAGCATGCCGACGACCTTTGCCGCCTCTGCCGGGCTGAACGGCTCCTTGGTCTGCTTGTCCTTGACGAGCTCGACCTGCGCGAACAGTCCGATATGGCGCGCTTCGCCTACGCAGGGCTTGCGACCTTCCAGGCTGTCCAGGTATTCTGCGAGCACCTTCCCGACCTTCGCGACGTTGTCCGCAATGCCGAGGCGCTCGTACTCCGCGATGGCGGCGACGGCGACGGCGCAGCCCATCGGGTGGGCGGAGTACGTCAGGCCGTTCCACATCTTGATTTCTTCGAAGTGCTCTGCGATCTCCTTCCGCACGATGACACCGCCGAGCGGCACATAGCCGCAGGTCGAACCCTTCGCGAAGGTGATGATGTCGGGCGACATGTCGAACTGCTGGAAGGCAAACTTCGTGCCCGTGCGGTAGAACCCCGCCATGACCTCGTCGCAGACAAACACGATGCCGTGCTTCTCAGCGAGCTTCTTCGCGCCCGCGAGATAGCCCGCCGGCGGCACCAGCACGCCGTTTGAGCCGACGACCGTCTCCACGAAGATGGCGGCGATCAGGTGCCCGCCCTCGCGCGTGATCGCCTCTTCCAGCCGGTCGAGGTAGTAGGATGTGACATCTGCCTCGTCCTTGAATGAGACCTGCGCAGGTGCGCGGTAGGGATAGGGCCCGTCAACGTGGAAGAAACCGGGCACGCCCGGCTCTGCGGCGAAGCGGCGCGGCTCGCCTGTGAGCTGGGACGCGCCGAACGACGAGCCGTGGTAGGAGTTGTACATCGAGAGCACCTTGTAGCGCCCTGTGTACTGCTTGGCGAGCTTGATGGCGTTCTCGTTCGCTTCCGCGCCCGCGTTCGTGAAGAAGACCTTGCCCCCTTCAAAGGCGGGGCCCGCCATCTCGACGAGAGCCTTCGCCGCTGCCGAACGCACGTCCACGGAGTAGCCCGGTCCGATGAAGGGCAGGCGTTCCGCCTGCTCCTTGATCGCGTCGATCAGCGCACGGTTGCCGTGCCCGAGGTTCGAATTGACGAGCTGGGCGCTCATGTCGCGGTACTTGTTCCCGTCCTCGTCCCAGAAGTAGATCCCTTCCGCCTTTGTGATGACGGCGGGGTCGAGCCCCTTCTGCGCCGACCAGGAGTGCAGGTTGTATTTCTTGCTGGTTGCCTTGATATCGCTCATGGTTGATCCCCCTTCTGCCGCATCAAGCGAAGCTCGCGCGGATCTTCTCGCTGAACAGTTCTTCGTCCGCTGGCTGCCAGGACGGAATCTCGCGGCTCACATACGTGAAGTTGAGCAAGTCCTTCCACGTCGCGTTGTGCGAGATGGAGTTGCCCCCCCACGTGCCGCAGCCGAGCGTCATGGAGACCGGGTAGCCGCAGGTCCAGCTGCCGCTGTTCGTCAGCGACTGAGGCTGGTTGACGACGATCTTGCAGACGGGGACGACCTCGCCCATCCGCTGCACGCGCGCATCGTCCTTCGTATGGACGGAACAGGAATGCCCCTTGCCTTGGTAGTCGAGGATGGACAGCATCTTCTGCACGGCATCGTCGAAATCCTTCGCCCTGCGCACGCCCGCGACCGGAGACAGCTTTTCGCCCGTGAGCGGGAACTCGTTGCCGTAGCCGCCGTTCTCCTCCACCATGAGGACCTTCGTGCCCTCGGGGACATCCACGCCTGCGAGCCGCGCGATCTCTGTAGCGGGCTGGGCGACGATGTGCCGGTTGAGGTTGTGGTTTGCGGGCGTCTCCGGCCAGATGCACTTCACGATCTTCCCCTTGTCGTCGCTGTCCTCCTTGATGAGCACGCAGCCCTTCTGCGCCATGGCAGCCGCCCACTTGTCGTAGACGGAATCGACGACGATGAGGTTGTTCTCCGTCGAGCAGGAAGTCGCGTTGTCGAAGGACTTGGAGCGCTGGATCATGTCTGCTACGCGATCCATCTCATCCGCCACCGTCTCGTCGACGATGCAGACGACATTGCCCGTGCCCACGCCGATGGCGGGGTTGCCCGAAGAATATGCCTGGCGCACCATGGGCGTCCCGCCCGTCGCCAGGATGAAGTCCACCTGCTTCATGAGCTGCTGGCTGGACTCGATGGAGACGTACTCCGGGGCGATCGCCTGCACGAGATCCGCAGGCGCGCCGAACTTCTCGAGCACTTCGCGGATGAGGGCGGTGACCTCCCAGTTCGTCTTGCTCGCCTTCGGGTGCGGCGCCAGGATGATGGCGTTGCGCGTCTTGACCGCCATGAGGCTCTTCACGACCGGGGTCGCCTCACCGTTCGTGACCGGCATGATCGCCCCGATGACACCGATGGGTCTGGCGTAGGTGTCGATGCCCGTCGCCTTGTCGCTGGCGACCAGCCCGATGGACTTCTCGCCCTTCATCTGCGCCCAGGTACCCTTGACCTTGCCGTACATCTTGAGCTGCTTGTCGCCCGCGATGCCCATGTTCGACTCCGCCACGAGCATCTCACCGAACTTCAGCGCCGTCTCCGGGACGGTCAGCCGATAGGCGATCGCCTCGCACAGCTCGTCCACCCGCTCCTGCGTGAAGCCCTCGGCGACAGCCTGCGCCGCCCTGCCTTTCGCGACGAGATCCGCAATGTACGCCTCATAGTTCATTTCCATTTAGCATCCTCCCTCACAAAAAAAGACCAAAAACATACTGCCCGCCCATCCCGCATCGCATGGACGGAACCGGCGAACAATAAACTACTCTTGAGACAACTATATCACGCTGCTTTGGCACTTTCAAGAGGGTGGAAGAGAGCCGAAAAACGCGCAATTTTCTTATTATTAGCTTCTGCCAAAGCGCTGCTTCACCCGCCTGGCACCCCGCCTACTTCCAGCGCCGTTTCACCCGGAAAAACTCCTGGAGATAACCGCTGAAGGAGATCGGTGCCATGATCATCTGGTAGGTGAGCAGGAACACGACGAAGGCGAAGTAGTGCTTTCGGATCCGAAGCCCGAAATGGTTGAAGACGAAGCGCAGCTCCTTGATGAGCAGGATGGAGAACATGCCGTAGGTCAGCGGCAGCAGCAGCAGCGTGGCAGGGCCTACAAGGAGAGTCCACTGAAAGGCGATGGCGGCGACCAGCCCGGGGATCCAGAAGAGCAGGACGCTGAAATCGATGAGGAAGAGCAGGTAGTCGAGTGCGATGAGCGTCCGCGAATAGACAGTCGGGTACTTCCAGACCGGTCGCCGGCGCAGCCCTTCTAACATCCCGCGCGCCCACCGCGCCCGCTGCCGCCGAAAGATTTTGAAGCTCGTCGGGACGGTCGTGAACGACACGGCGGTCGGCTCGTAATAGATGCTGTACCCTTTGGCGAGCATATCCCACGAGAGCACGATGTCCTCGCCGATGTGGTCGCCCCAGCCGCCCACTTCCCGCAGCGCCTGCATGCTGTAGATGCTGAACGCGCCCTGCGCGACGAGCGTGGATTGGAACAGCCCCTGCGAGCGCTTGATGCCCGCGATGGAAAGGAAGTAGTCCCACTCCTGCAGCTTGGTCAGGAAGTTTTCGCGCGAGTTGCGGACGAAGACCGCTCCCGCGACCGCCCCGACCTTCTTGCTCGCGCCCTCCTGCACGATGTGATTGACGATGATGGAGACTGCGTCCCGGTAGAGCAGGGTGTCCGCGTCGATCGTGATGACGTGCTCCGTCCGTGTGCGGGCGACCCCTGCGTTCAGCGCATGGAACTTGCCCTGCCGCGGCTCGAACAGGTACTCGAGGTGCAGTTTCGG
>JAITHG010000121.1 GCA_031280075.1 Eubacteriales Family XIII. Incertae Sedis bacterium
GCCGCCCCCGCGACCGCACAGCGCCATGGACGAAGCCCCGAGCCCGAAGCCCGTGATGACATCCGCCTTATCGATGCCCAGGACGATGAAGACGACCCCGAGACCGAGAAGACCGAGCCCCGCAACGCACAGCCCCATGACCGCGCCGCTGCGGAAAGCGACCTTCAGAGCGGCAGGCATGCCATGCTCGTTCGCCGCGTTCGCCGTGCGGACATTGCCCCACGTCGCGACATTCATGCCGAAATATCCGGCAAGTACGGAAAAGAGCGCGCCTATGAGATAGAGCAAGGCGGAAATCCAGCTGATGGCAAAGCCCAAAACGACGACCAACACGGCGATGACGACCGCCATGTACTTGTATTCGCGTTTCAGGAATGCCATCGCCCCTGTCCGGATGAACCCGGACACTTCCTTCATCCTGTCCGCGCCCTCCGGGCGGCTCTTCACCCAGTTCGCAAGCAAGAGCGCTACGATCAGACCGATGAGCGCCGCGATGGGTGCAAGGTACTTCAGTGACTCCATTGATCAAAAACCTCCTTCGTCTACGAAAAATCTATAATTGCCATAAAATCGTCGGGGTTGAGGCTCGCGCCTCCGACCAGTGCCCCGTCGATGTTATCCATGGTGAGCAGCTCCCCCGCATTCGCGGGCTTGACGCTGCCTCCGTACTGGATGCGCACGGCATCTGCCACGCCCTGTCCGTACAGCCCGGCGACCGTCTCCCGAATCAGCGCGCACATCTCCTCTGCCTGCGCTGGGGTGGCAGTGCGCCCCGTTCCGATCGCCCAGACGGGCTCGTAGGCGATGACGATGCGCGCTGCATCGTCCGCGCCGATCCCGGCAAGCCCCTGCGTCACCTGCGAACGCACGATGTCCATGTGCGCCCCGGCATCGCGCTGTTCCAGCACCTCGCCGACACAGAAGATCGGTGTCATGCCGTGGGCGAACACCGCCGCCAGCTTCTGGTTCACCGTCCCGTCCGTCTCCGCAAAATATTGGCGGCGCTCGGAATGCCCCACGACGACATAGTCCAGCCCGAGTTCGGCGAGCATCCCCGGCGAGATTTCGCCGGTGTACGCCCCCTCCTCCGCGAAGTGGACATTTTGCGCGGCAAGGCGCACCGACGTGCCCGCAAACGCTTGTTTCAGCGCAGGGAGCTGCGTGAACGGCGCTGCGATCGCGACTTCGTGCGGGCTGCCCTTGAACCGCCCCGTGAATGATTCGGCAAAGGCGAGCGCCTCCGCCGTCGTTTTGTACATTTTCCAGTTGCCCGCGATGATCTTCTGTCTTGTCATCCGATACCTGCTTCCTTGTTCCTTGTTCCTGTTCCCACTACCTGTCGTCACACACGGCGATCCCCGGCAGCTCGCGCCCCTCGATGAACTCGAGGGATGCCCCGCCGCCCGTGGATACGTGCGTCATCCTGTCCGCAAGACCGAACTGCACGACTGCCGCCGCGCTGTCCCCGCCTCCTATGACGGTCACTGCCCCGCTGTCTGCCATCGCTTCCGCGACGGCGCGCGTCCCGGTTGCGAAGTTTGGCATCTCGAACACGCCCATGGGACCGTTCCAGAGGACAGTCCCCGCAGCACGGATGCGCGCGGTGAACAGATCTATGGTCTTTGGCCCTATGTCCAGCCCCATGAAATCCGCCGGGATCGCGCCCGTCGCAAAGACCGCGGACTCCGTATCGTTGTCGAACGTGCGCCCTGCCCTCGTGTCGAGGGGCAGGAGCAGCTCGGTGCCCTTCTCCGCCGCCTGGGCAAGCAGCTCCTTCGCGAGCCCTAGGCTGTCCGCGTCCAGCAGGGACAGACCGACCTCGTGCCCCTGTGCCTTCAGGAAGGTGTACGCCATCCCGCCGCCGATGAGCAAGCAGTCCGCCTTGTCCAGCAGCCGCTCGATGACCTTGATCTTGTCCCCGACCTTCGCGCCGCCCAGGATGGCTGTGAAGGGGCGCTTCGGATCCTCCAGGGCATCGCCGAGGAAGCGGACCTCCTTTTCGACGAGCAGCCCGAGGACAGCCGGGATATAGTCTGCCACCCCCGCCGTCGAGCTGTGCGCCCGGTGGGCGGAGCCGAAGGCATCGTTCACGAACACGTCTGCGAGCGAGGCGAGCTCCCGGGCAAACCCCGCACCGTTCTCAGTCTCCTCTGCGCGAAAACGCGTGTTCTCGAGCAGCATGACCTCGCCGGGCGCAAGCGCCGCCGCCTTCTCGCGCACACGCGCATCCACGACCTCCGGCACGCTCTCGAACCAGACGGGCAAACCGAGCTGCTCGCCCAGCGCTGAGGCGACGGGCGCGAGGCTGTACTTTGCGTCCGCCTTACCCTTCGGTCGCCCGAGGTGGGACAGGAGGATGACGGCTGCCCCTCCGTCCAACAGACAACGAATCGTGGGCACTGCCCCCACGATCCGCGTATCGTCCGTCACCTGTCCCGATTCGTCCAGCGGGACATTGAAATCACAGCGAACAAGGGCTTTTTTCCCATGGAAGTCAAAGTCCCTGACCGTTTTCTTCATCGGTTACAGCCCCTTCCCGATCACGTACTCCATGAGGTCGACCGCACGGTTGGAATAGCCCCATTCATTGTCGTACCAAGAGACGATCTTGACCATCCGGTCGTCCACGAACATCGTCGACAGCCCGTCCACGATGGAAGAACGCTTGTCGCCCTTGAAGTCGATGGACACGAGCGGGTCGTCCGTATACCCGAGGATGCCGGCGAGCTCACCCGATTCCGATGCCGCCTTCAGGGCAGCGTTGACCTGATCCTTGTCGGACGGCTTTGCCAGCTCGAACACCACGTCCACTACGGAGACAGCAGGCGTGGGCACGCGCATCGCCATGCCGTTCAGCTTGCCCTTGAGCTGCGGCAGCACGAGTGCGACCGCCTTCGCGGCACCCGTCGTGGTCGGGATGATGGAGACCGCTGCCGCCCGCGCGCGGCGCAGATCCTTGTGCGGCAGGTCGAGGATCTTCTGGTCGTTCGTGTAGGAATGCACGGTGGTCATCAGCCCCTTGACGATGCCCCACTCGCGATCTACGACCTTTGCGACGGGCGCGAGGCAGTTGGTCGTGCAGGAGGCGTTCGAGAGGACGTGGTGGCTGGCGGGATCGTACTTCTCCTCGTTGACACCCATGACGATGGTGATGTCCTCGTCCGTCGCCGGCGCGGAGATGATGACCTTCTTGGCACCCGCCTGGATGTGCTTCTCCGCGTCCGCCTTCTTCGTGAACAGACCGGTCGACTCGAGGACGACCTCGATGCCCAGCTCGTCCCAGGGCAGTTCTGCGGGGTTGCGCACGGCGGTGATCCTGATTTCCTTTCCGTCCACGACGATGGCATCCTCGCGCGCCTCCACCTCGCCGTCAAAGCGTCCGAAGCAGCTGTCGTATTTCAGAAGGTGCGCCAGGGTCTGCGGGTCGGTCACATCGTTGATGCACGCGATCTCAAAGTTGGCCCCCTTCTCGATTGCCGCCTTGAACGCGTTCCTGCCGATCCTGCCGAAGCCGTTGATGCCTACCTTGATTGCCATTTCATGCCTCCTTTGTCACACTGTTTTTGTTCCCATAACAATATTCGCTTCAGGTCGTCCCGCGCCTTTGCGCCATCAGGCACGCTTGCGCATGGGGGAGGACGACACGCCCATCTCGTCGCGGTACTTTGCAACCGTCCGCCGGGAGATGTCGATGCCGTCTGCCTTCAGTTTTTCTGCAATCGCCTGATCGGACAGCGGGGACGTCTTGTCCTCCGTCTTGACCAGGTCGGCTATGCGTGCCTTCACGCCGTCTGCCGCCACGCCTTCCTGGCTGCCGTCCGCCACGCCGCTCGTGAAGAAATAGCGTATCTCAAACACGCCGCGCGGGGTCTGGATGTACTTGCCGTTCACTGCCCTGCTGACCGTCGACTCATGGATGCCTACCTCGTCCGCGATCTTCTTCAGAGTCAATGGTTTCAGGTGCTTCCTGCCGTGGTCAAGAAAATCCTGCTGATATTTCACGACAGCGCTCACAACATTATAAATGGTTTGCCTGCGATGTTCAATACTCTTGATGAGCCAGCGCGCCGCGTCGAGGCGCCCCGTCAGGAACTGCGTGATGGCGGTATCGGTATCCCGCCCGGTGAGCAGCTTGCGGTAATAGGGGCTGACGACGAGCCGGGGCACGCCGTTCTCGTTCACATTCACGGCGTACTCCCCGCCGACCTTGTCGACGACGACGTCAGGGATGATATAGGAAGGGGCGGTGCCGTCGGAGAACAGCCGCCCGGGCTTTGGCTCAAGCCCGCGTATGATCTCGGAGATCTCCTGGACCTCCTGCAGCTTCAGCCCGCATGCCTTCGCAATGGCAGTAAAGCGGTTTGCCGCGATGTCTTTCAGGTGTCCCCGCACGATGC
>JAITHG010000148.1 GCA_031280075.1 Eubacteriales Family XIII. Incertae Sedis bacterium
GGAAGAGCACCATGCCCACGCGCGACAGGATGCGGTTTGCCTTCTCCTGCCCGTCGCGAAACGTGCCGAGGGTCACACAGATGATGAACACTGCGTAGGTGCCGGCGACCACCGGCAAGATGCCTTCGCTTCGCCCCGTCAGCGCAAGCGCTGCGCACAGCAGACCCGCGAACACCGCCAGCGCGAGTGCGGGCGGCAGCAGGTTGCGCGTGTAGCGACGGATGCCCGCGAGGTGTGCGCCCCAGAAGAGGAGGATGCCCGCCGCGAACTGCCGCGTGAAAATCAGCAGGATGTCTGCGCAGACCGCAAAGGCGAGGATGACGACCTGTAGACCGGCATCACGGCTCCGGGTGCCCTGGGCACGCACCACGATCGACACGACCAGACAGAGCAGGATGCCCGCTAGTTTCAGGCAGCGCCGCAGCAGGAGCGGGATGGGTACACCATTGAGCAGAGCCGCCCAGTCGAGCGGGACGATGCAGGCGTAGAGCGCGCACAGAAGACAGAGCAGTATGATGAAGACCCGCCTGCCTTGCGTGCCGCCTGTGGAGCTCATGCTCTCTGTGTGCGCTGTGTGCGCTGTGTGCGCTGTGCACACTTTGCATTCTCCGTGCTTTCCGTGTTCCAGCAGCCCGACCCCTCCTTTTTGCTGTGCTGTGTGATACAATGATTGTATCACAGCAACAGATTTGGAAAGGCGGACATGCGCAGAAGAACCAACCAAACGGCAGGCAGTTATTCATCCTTGGTTTCCGGGCGACCGCTCGGACGCGCCCCTGTCGTCGATGCAGCAGCAGCAGTCCTGCTTGCCCTGCTCATCCTCTCCGCATCCGTCACCTTTGTCCTGAACTTCCGACCCCTCTACACCTTGGTCGTGGACAACCTCGACATTCCTGCAGCCGCGGATCTCTCGGAGCAGGAGGTCTACGAAAATTATGACGCACTCATCCAGTACAACTCCCTCTTCACCCGCAGTGAACTGGTCTTCCCCTCCCTTGCAATGTCGGATGGCGGAAGGCAACACTTCAGGGAGGTGAAACGCATCTTTGCAGCCTTGCAGGTGGTGCTGATCGTCACCGCCCTCTGCGTGCCCATTTTGCTGTTTCTGCGCAGGCGGAATGCGAAGGGCATCCTCGTTGGCGGAGGGATTGTCGCAGTCGGACTGCCCGTCATCGCCTTTTTGATCCTGCTCGCAGCAGGATGGCAACGGTTCTTCGTCGGTTTCCACCGGCTGTTCTTCAGCAACGACCTATGGATCTTCGACGCGGGAACCGACCCCGTCATCCTCATCCTGCCGGATGCCTATTTTATGTACTGTCTGATCGGCATCCTTGCGCTCACGATATTCCTGTCCGCGATGTTCGTCCTCATCGGGCTTCGCTTGGGGCGCAGGCGGCGCTCTTGGATTTAAAATATAGGATGTCGTGTGGGGCGATCGGCTGAACGCCCGAAAACACGTTGCGGGTGGGCGGGCGTTCACCCGTACAGAGACGTAGAGACTGGGAGGAGGCACTATGCGCGACAAGGATACCGGCACGCTCCGCGTGCGAGAGATCACGGCGAAGGTTTCAGAAGGGAGCGATTGCTCGCAGAAGGAGGCGACGGCATATCTGAAAGAACTGCTCCGTCTCGTCGCTCGAGGGCTGCAGGACGAAGCCTTCTGCGAGGATGCGGCGGCGGCGCTCTACGCCCTGTCCTTCTGCGACGTGAAAGAGGAGAAACAGATCGACCTGATCGGAGGGCTGGGCGACCTGCACAAGGCGCACGGGAAGAACGGGCGCATCGCGGAACATTTTGCGGTCGTCTGCTTCAACTACAACGTCACGCCGGGTGCGACGCAGACGGTCGCCGCCTACAATGTGACGAACCTGCGCGGGCTCGAGGCAGCATTCCCGGAGAGCACCGAGATCGTGGAATGCTGCAGCGGCGCGCTCCGCGCCTTCCACGCACGGTCGGACAGCGCACGCTACCAAAAATCGGTCGAAGAGCTCGAGGCGCTTGCAGAGCGGCATCCGGACAATGCCGTCGTCATGGACGACCTTGCCTTCGCCCGCGCGCACCTGAAGACCTTGCCGGAGAGCAACAACCTCTTCAAAAAGTATTACGACTGGACAAAGGATCGGGCATAGGGTGCCCGGCAGCTCCAGTATAATGAAAGACCTTTGCGAGCAGCTTCTCCAGTGACAGCATCAGCAGGTTTGCCGCGACGGCAAGCCCGCCCGCGAGGATGGCACCCCAGACGATCTTGTACACGCCTGAGACCGTCGTAGCGGTGCGCATCCCCTCGAACAGGATGCGCCCGATGCCCCCTGCTCCGATGGCGGCGGCGATGGTGGCGATGCCGATGGTCGAGAGAACGGAGAGGTGGATCCCCGCTAGGATGGCGGGGAAGGCGAGCGGCAGCTTGATGCGCAGCAGGACACCCGCCTGCGTCATGCCCATGCCCACCGCTGCCTCCACGATCTGCGGGTCGACCCCTGCAAGCCCCGCGACGAAATTGCGCAGAAGCAGGAACTGGTTGTAGAGCACAAGCACGAGGATGGCGGTCGTGAGCCCAATGCCCGTGAAGGGGACGAGGATTGCGAACAGCGCGAGGCTCGGGATCGCGTACACGCCGCCGAACAGCCGGACGACGGCGGCGGAGAGGCGCGGGCTGCGCATGACGAGCAGGGTGAGCGCAGATGCCAGCACGATGGAGATGAGCAGGGTCAGCCCGACGATACGCAGGTGCTCGACCAGCGCCGCCGACAGTTTGTACCCATATTTCACAAGGTAGTCCAGCATCCGTACACCGCCTACTGCGTCCGCGTGGACGCGACCAGGGCGCGCACGTAGTCGTCCGCAGGGGCGTTGCGCACACGCTCCGGCGTGTCGAACTGCGCGACGCGCCCTTCGCCCAGGATCAGGACGCGGCTGCCGAGCTTGAACGCCTCCTGGATGTCGTGCGTGACGAAGAGGTAGGTCTTGCCCTGCCTGCCCTGCTCGCCGAAGATCGCAAGCAGCTCGTCCTGCAGCTTCGTGCGCGTGATGGCATCAAGCGCGCCGAAGGGTTCGTCGAGCAGCATCACGCGCGGGTCGGCGGCGAGGGCGCGCGCCAGCCCGACGCGCTGCTGCTGCCCTCCGGAGAGCTGCGAAGGGTAGCGCCCCCGGTATTCCTCCGGGTCAAGCCCTACGAGAACGAGGAGGGAGTCGACGCGCTCCGCGATGCGCGCCCTGTCCCACTTCAGGATCCTCGGCACGGTCGCGATGTTCTCCCGGACGGTCATGTGCGGGAAAAGCCCGACCTGCTGGATCACGTAGCCGATGCCGTGCCTAAGCCGCACCGGATCCTTCGTCCGCAGATCCTCCCCGAAGAGCCGCCCCGTGCCGCCCGTCGGCACGTGCAGCCGGTTGACCAGCTTGAGCAGAGTCGACCTCCCGCTGCCGGACGCGCCGACGATGGCGACGAACTCGCCCTCCTCCACCGAGAACGAGATGCCGTCCAAGGCGGGGGTCGCCGCGCCGGGGAAGGTCTTCGTCACCTGTTCGAAATCGACCGCGGTCACAGGCATCACTCCGGGATGGCAGCCTTGACAGAATCGTAGAACTCCCGGGCGACCTCCTCGTACTCCCGCCCCTCCACGTCGACGGAAGCGTTCAGCATCGTGATCTTCGGCGTGTCGAGCTGCGCGCTGATCGCGTTGAGGATGTCCTCTATGCGCGGGTACGCAGTCAGTGTCCCTGCGCGGATGACGGGCGCGGCGTTGTAGGGCGGCCAGACCTTCTTGTCGTCCTCCAGGAGCACGAAGAAGGGGTCTGTCAACATCCCTTCGGATGTATAGGCAGGAATGGCATCCGCCTCGTCGTTCTTCAGTGTCTCGTACTTGAGCGAGTTGTCGATGACGATGCTCGACTTCCATTTGAAGGGACCGTACTTTGCCTCCAGCGCCGGGAGACCGTCCGCACGCTCGTCGAACATGCCCTGCGAGGCAAAGCGGATGTTGCCTGCGTTCTTCTGGAGATCCGAAATCGTCAAAATGCCGTACTGGTCGGAGACCGCCTTCGTCACGGCGATGCCCTGCCCGTCATTCGCTTCCGAGTACTCGAGCCAGACGATGTCATAGAGCGACTTGAACGCCTGCTTCACGGTGTCGTAGACCTCCTGCGGATCCGTGAGCGGATCCATCTGCAGGATGGAGAGCAGCCCCGTCCCCGTGTACTCGGGGTAGAGGTCAATCTCGCCGCTCACCTGCGCCGGATGGATCGCCGCGCTCGCGATGCCGAAGTTGCGCTCCACCGGGATGCCGTTGTCCTCCAGCGCGATCGCATACAGTTCGGCAAGGATCATGTTCTCCGTAAACTGCTTCGAGCCGATGCGGACGGGGTTGTCCGCCTGCCCGGTCTCTGTGGGTTCCT
>JAITHG010000171.1 GCA_031280075.1 Eubacteriales Family XIII. Incertae Sedis bacterium
CGCTATGCATGGTGTAAACAAGATGAAAGCAAGAAAAAGGATATCCTTCAGACCTTGGTGTCAGGGAACCGTCTGTGTCACTTTGGCAGTCCTGATCATGGCATGCTTGACCGCAGGCAGTATTTTTGTAGACGAGGAAGACTTCACCCAAATGCAAGCTGCGGGTGTTGTCGCTGATGCGATAGGGGCTGCAGTTGCCTCCGAGAGTCCGTCGGACGAATCGGCGCAGAGGGATGTCGACTTTGTCGGTCCTTCCAAACCCAGGATTGTCAAACTCGTGATGCCGGATCCCTACGGAAGCGACAATACATTAGTCTACACCGGAGAAGAGGCACGCCAAGTCTATGATAGGCTGCAGAAAGCATCGGGGACCTCGCTGGCAGCCATCCAGCAGGATCCGATTTTTCACGAAGCGCAGCATTGAGACGCTACCCAATGCGGGGAGCCACTATACAGTAATTGCCCCCAAAAACCGATACAGGATTCTCTCATGATCTTCCATGCTCAGCCCTCATTATAGTAATCGACCGCCCACTCCTTGATTTCGTTGAATCGCCCTATGTTTTCTGGCTTTATTTCAAGCCCATCAAAACTCTCAAGATGTGAAAAATAATACCTGGCAAGCCCCTCGATCAACGATTGTTCATCTATCGTTTCTTCCATATTATCATAGTTCGCAAGCATCTCATTGAACGTTTGATTCGGGGTAGCACACAGTACATCGCCGATCCTTGTATACTCAATTCCATCATACGAATTCACAATATGATAGTTTACGTTTTCAAACTCGCCACGCCGCTTGGCGTAGACATCAATTTCTTTTTCCTTTACATAGCCAGGAAACAACTGGAGGAATTCCAAAGCGGATGTGCGCCGCAGGATCATGTCATTTCCACCTACGACGGCTCGATGCCAATCCGCATTAGACAAAAATTCATTGCTTGTAGGTGCAAGCATCGGGCGTGCCTCCTTTCTCATATTTCCGTGTCACTGCAAGAATGCTGCTGCGCCTTTACATGGCTATTATACCCATAACGGCTTGAAGTGGCAACCTATTTCAATGTTTGAGTTTTTGCATTACTCAGCGCTCCCGCACCACATCAATGGCATCGAGCACCCCGCCTGCCGGCCCATGCAGGTGCCGCCCATTCCTGCGCTGAATCTCCAGGAACGCCCACACCTCTTCCGTGATCTCCTCACCGGGGCACAGTGCCGGGATGCCGGGTGGATAGGGGACGACCATCTCTGCGCTGACCCGCCCTTTTGCATCCTGCCAGGGCACCCGCTCCCGCTGCGCGAAAAACGCGTCCCGTGGTCTCAGCCGCATCGGGGGCACCGGGGGCAGCGCCTCGTCCCATGTGCGCAGCCCTTGTGCTCCCTGCCGCTTCTTGGAAAGGTCGGCAAGCGCGCCGATGAGCCGCTCCAGATCCGCCCGCACCGTACCCAGCCCAAGGACGCAGATCCCGTAATAATAATCGCCAAACTCCATCTCGATCCGGTAGTCCTCCCGCAAGATCTTATACAGTTCGTATCCTTCCACGCCGAGCCGCCGGGCGGAAATGACGAGCCGGATAGGTTCGTAGTCATGGATGGCGCTCCTGCCGACGATGTCCCTGCCCAGGACATCCATCCCCGGGATCGCCCGGATCTGCTCCCGCGCCCACGCCGCATCCTGCATCAGGCGCTCCAGGATGGCATGCCCCTCCGTCGCGATGTAGCTCCGCGCGAGGTCGAGCGATGCCTGCAGAATATAGGAAGGGCTTGTGTTCTGTGCCAATTGCAGATTTGCACGCAGCCGCGCCCGGTCTACGGATGTCCCCTGCACGTGCAGGATGGAGCTCTGCGTGAGCGAGCCGGACATCTTGTGGATGCTCTGGCAGGCAAAATCCGCGCCGAGCGTGAGGGCGCCGGGAGGCAGACCTTTGTGGAAATACACGTGGTTGCCGTGCGCCTCGGCCGCGATGAACAGGCTGCCGTTTCTGTGCGTGATGTCGATCAGACTTTTCAGGTCGCCGCAGACCCCGTGGTAGGAGGGGTTGATGCCGACGACGCATCGGATGCCGTCGTGCTCGCCGAAGACGCGCTCCAGCGCCTGCGGATCCATCCCGCCGACCAGCCCGAGTTCCGCGTCGATCGCAGCGGGCAGGTAGACCGGTGTCGCTCCGCTGACGATCAGCCCGAAGACGACGGACTTGTGCGCGTTGCGAGGTACGACGACCTTGTCTCCCTCCCCGCAGACCGTGCAGATCGAGGCAATGATCCCGCTGGACGTCCCATTCACGAGGAAGAAGCTCTCGTCTGCCCCCCATGCCTCCGCCGCCAACCGCTGCGCCTCTAGGATCGCGCCCTTGGGCTGATGCAGGTCGTCCAGCCCCTGCACCTCGCAGAGATCCATCTGGAAGATCCGTTCACCGGCGAACGCCTTCCACTTGGGGTGGATGGCGCGCCCCATCTTGTGCGACGGGATGAAGAAGGGGACATTCCCCTCATCGATGAACCCTGTGATCGCGTCGAAGAGTGGTGTCTCCTGCTGCCTTTTCCTGCCTGTATCGTTCTGTGCCAATGCTGTGCCCTTTCTATGCGGATGCGTCCTGTGTGTCGTCAATGTCTTCTTGATCCTATTGTATTCTTGATTCTATTGTCTTCTTTATACTATTGCCTTCTTTATCCTATTGTCTTCTGCGCCCTCTGCGTCCTTCTCGTCTTTATTGCTCCGACATGGCGTAGACCTACAGCCCAAGCCGCAGAAAGAGGTAGCGCATCGCACCCCCGAGCAGGAGCAGCCCGCCCATCGTGGCTGCCGTCGCCCCTGCTGCGCCGTTTTCGACCGGTGGGCGGTACGGGACAGCATTCCTGTCCATGTCCGCGGCGCGCCAGGGCTGGTAGGCATCCTGTCCGTCCATGCCCACGCCCCCCTCGATGTCGAGCGGGATGAAGACGATTCCGCTCGGGAGGTCTGTGCGCGCGCCGTCGTCGCCAAACGCCGCGTCCAGCTCGGTCATCTGCGTGCCGTCTTCCGGACTGTCCGCAGGCTCGGTGGCATCGCCGGGCAGGGGCACAGATGCCCCGGGGGGCTTGCTTTCATCCGCTGGCTCCCGCTCCTGCCCGCCCTTGCCGGCGCCTTCCACTTTGTCCTTCTTGCCCGTTTCGCCCTTCCCATCCTTCTCT
>JAITHG010000187.1 GCA_031280075.1 Eubacteriales Family XIII. Incertae Sedis bacterium
CAGAAATGAACCGTCCCCTTTTCGTCGGTGCGTTTTCAGCGGTGCGTCCCGTAACTTTCGAAATGGAGCTTTTCCGGGTGTTCGGCGGTGTGTGGGCTTGGGTGCTTTGCCGGGTGACCTAGGGCTATCATTGTTACCGGGACTACGTGGTCGGGGATTCCTAGGATCTGCTGCACTGCTTCCATGCGCTCCTCCCTGCCGTAGAGCCCCAGCCAGACTGCGCCCAGCCCCAGGCTCTCTGCTGCGATCAGGATGTTCTGCGTGGCTGCGGAACAGTCCTGTACGTAGAAGATGGCCGGCAGGTCGTAGTCCGTCGTGTTGGCGAGCACGGCGATGGCCAGCGTCGCCTTCTCCAGCGCCTTCCAGTAGGGCGAGACCTGCGCGAGCGCGTCCAGCTGTGCCCGCTCCCGGACTGCCACGAACTCCCACGGCGCGAGATTCTTTGCGCTCGGCGCGCAGAGCCCTGCCTTCAGGAGCTGCACCAAGACCTCGTCCGGGATGGGCGCTTCGGTGTAACTGCGGACGGAGCGGCGGTTCAGGATGTTCTGCATGGTTTTCCGTCTCCCTTTCCTGCTTCCAGCAGGGGCGTTGCGGCGATGGTTTCTACTATTATTATAGACCAATCGCGTCAACTCCGACAGCTCACTTCTTCCGGAACACCGGCTCCCGCTTTTCCAGGAAGGCGCGCATGCCCTCCACACGATCCTGCGTTGAAAACGCCACGGCGCTTGCTTCTGCCTCGAAGGCGACACCCGAGACGGTGTCGAAGGAAGCGCCCCCGACCATTGCCGACTTTGCCATGCTGACGGCTATGGGCGCTTTGTCCCGGATCGTCTGCGCATAAGCCATGACCCCGTCCATGAATCCCTCGAGGGGGAGAACCTTCTGGACGAGGCCGATGCGGTATGCCTCTGCAGCATCGATGACCTCGCCGGTGAAGATGAGGTGTTTGGCGGTTCCGTCGCCGACCAGGCGGGGCAGGCGCTGGGTGCCGCCAAAGCCGGGGATGATGCCGAGCTGGACTTCCGGCTGCCCGAACTTCGCCTTCTCCGACGCGATCCGGATGTCGCACGCCATCGCCAGCTCGCAGCCTCCGCCGAGGGCGAAGCCATTGACGGCGGCGATGGTCGGGATCTCCAGCTTTTCGATGCGGTTCATCACATCCTGCCCGAAACGCGTGAAGGCGCGGAATGCGATCGTGTCCATGTCGGACATGCAGGCGATGTCCGCCCCCGCGACAAAGGACTTTCCTGCTCCGGTGAAGATCAGGACATCGCTTTCACCGGAGCAGCGAATCGTTTCGACCGCCTCACTGATCTCGCCTATTACCTCACGGTTCAGAGCATTCATCGCCTCCGGACGATCAATGGTCAGGCAGGCGATTCCGTTTTCTGTCGTCAGCCGGATTTTTTTGAATGTCTTCATTTTCGTCCTTTCTTGGTGCTGCAGCGATCTGTGGCAGCTTATGTCCGGGGCGATGGTGTGCCTCCGTGGATTGCCGCGCCGACTTGTCGGCTCGCAAAGACGGCCTTCCTCCTTACGGGTGCTCTTTCAGCGTCTCCAGATCCACGCCGTCGAAACGATCCCAGGAGAGCTCTTTTGCCTCGGGGAATTCCAGCTCTTCGCCGCAGATGATCTGTGCCATCAGCAGACCGGTGATCGGCGCGAGCGCCACGCCGTCCCCTTCGTGCCCTGCCGCGATGTAGAAGCCAGGGACGTTCTTGACCGCGCTGACGATCGGCAGGTGGTCGAGTGAGAAGGGGCGAATGCCGCCGAAGCTTCGGATGCAGTTGATGTCCTTCAGGATCGGGAAGAAGCGGATCGCGCGCTCCGCGATCGCCTGCATGATCTCATGCTCGACGCGGGTGTCATAGCCTCGGAAGAGCCTGCAGCCTCCCACGATGGTGTTTCCCGAAGCCGTCGTCTCGATGTTCAGGCAGACGTTGTGCTTCTCTACGAGCTCGCTGACGGGGCGCTTGAAGTTCGCGAAGAACTTCGCGAGCCAGTAGCCGAATTCCAGGACTTCCGTGTGGGCGATCGTCTGCGCCTTTTCCGTGACGAGCAGGATGCCCTTGCGCGGCTCGATCGGGATCTCCAGACCGAGCATCTTTCCGATAAATGGAGTCCACACGCCGGTCGCCGCCACGACCTTGGGCGCGAGGAAGTCGCCCTTGTCCGTCTCCACGCCGACGATCTCACCTTTCCCGCCGCGCTTGATCCCCGTGACGGTCGTGAACGTGTGGATGTCCGCGCCGAGTTTCTTGGCGGACTCCGCAAAGGCAAAGACGACTTTGTACGGGCAGACGAGCCCGTCGGACTCCGTCCAGATGCCGCCCGCGAGATCCTTCGCGATGTGCGGCTCGCGTTCCACCATTTCCTTCGGGGTGATGGTCTCCATGCTGAAGCCCTGGGCGCGCACCTTCGCGGCGTAGTCCGCCGCTGCCTCCATCTCCTGCGCCGTCTCGCAGGCGTACATGAAGCCCACGTGCTCAAACTCCATGTCGTAGTCGATCTCCGACTGGAGCTGCTGGAACATCTTGACGGAATGCCAGCCCTGCAGCACGTCGACACCTGGCTGCTTGTCGCTGATGAGCGCCGCTCCGTCCGTGTGGCTTGCCGTGCCCGACGCGAGGTCTGCCTGCTCGATGAGCGCCACTTTCATCCCGCGTTTGGCGAGCTGGTAGGCGGTGCTCGATCCCTGCAGACCGCCGCCGATTACAATGACATCATACGATTTCATGGGTCATGCACCTCCGCTCAGGGTTCCGAATGTCACCGGGCGCACCGGTGGGCGGACGCTGGCGACGCCGACATCCCACGGTGCAGACCCGAGTTCCTGCACCAAGATCTGCTGCACCATCCGCTCACAGGTCCTGCCTTGGCACAGACCCATGCCGGCCCTGACGCGCCGCTTTACGCCGACCACGTCCACTGCCCCTTCGCGGATCGCCTGCCGGATCTCGCCGACGGTCACTTCCTCGCAGCGGCAGACGATCATATCGTCGTCATGATACGAATCCATAGCTTACCTCCCTGTCAACTACGGCGATTGACTCACCGCCGTCCGTTATGCCCGCTTGATGCTCCTGACCTCGTTCGCCATGCCCTTCGGCACGGCGACGGTCACGACGGGCGTGTTCTTGAACGAAGGCGGGTTGAGCACCTTCACGACCTGCACGTGCCCGATCTCGCTGCCGTCGCGGCGCACGCCGACCACGGCATCCCCCTCCTTCGGGAGCGGATAGTATTCGTAGGGGAAGGATACGGTCGCCTCCGCGTCGGAGTAGGTCATGTCCACCACGAAGACAGCCAAACCGGGACACTGGGCGACGCACAGCCCGCAGCCCGTGCACGCATCCGCGTCGATGGTGGGGAGCTTCGTGATCGGCTCCCCGATCTTGATCGCACCTACCCTGCATGCGGTCTCGCAGGGGTTGCAAGGGATTTCTTGGATGCATTCCACCACAGCGACGGGTCCCTTTGCGAAGCGCCCTTCGGATGGAAGCATGCCAAACTCTTTCAGCTCCTCTGTCGTCAGATATCCATTTTGCAGCAATGCCATTTCTGTCACCTCATCATTTTGGCTGTTCAGGCAACCTGCCCAGCCGTCTCTCTTGCACCCCGCTCAGGCGGAGAAGGCGGCGATCTGTTCTGCCTTCGCCTTTGATCGCTTATCGCCGAACGGTCCCTTGCGCAGACCGTCGAGCCTAGACCAAATCTCTTCCTTGCGCTTTGCGGCTTCCGCACCGGGGATCGTCCCGAGCGCCTCCGCCGCCGCAACGCCGGAGAGCTTGCCTTCCTCCAGGGCGGTGTTCGCCTCTTCCACGCCCGTCGTGTCGCCCGCCACATAGACACCGTCCACCGAGGTCTCCATGTTCCGTCCGTGTCCCGGGATCCACCCGCCGAGCACGCCGTTGAAGACCATGTCCGTCTCCGCGAGCCGGACGAGGTCGGTAATCGGTCTGAGCCCCGCTGCCAGCGTGATGGTGTCCGCGTCCAGCGTCTTCTCCGTGCCGGGGATGGGCTGGAAGGTCTCGTCCACCTCCGCGATGACGACCTGCTCGACGCGCTCCGAGCCCTTCGCCTCGACGATGGTGTGCCTCGTATAGATGGGGACACCCGCGCGGCTGATCTTCGCCGCGTGCACGCCGTATCCGCCGATGCCGGGCGCGGCCTCGACAAGGGCGACCACCTCGCAGCCTGCCTGCATGAGCTGGTAGGACACGATCAGCCCCACGTTGCCGCTGCCCAGCATGACGATCCGCTTGCCGGGCCTGACGCGGTTGACGTTGATCATCGTCTGCGCGGCCCCTGCGCCCATCACCCCGGGCATCGTCCATCCCTTGAAGCGGATGGCGTTTTCGGACGCGCCTGTGGCAATGATGACCTTTTTTGCCTGCACATGCTCGATCCGGGGCGTGCCGTCCGTCTTCCTCTCAATGGAGACGACGTTGCCCTCGAAGATGCCGAGTGCCGTGCTGTTCAGCCAGATCCCGACCCCGAGGCGCGCAGCTTCCCCGAGCATCTCCTCGCCGATGGCAGTGCCGCGGATGCCTGCCCTGTGCGCTGACGAGCCGAAGAATTTGTGGATCTGCTTGAACAGCTGACCGCCCGCTTTCAGGTTCAGGTCTATCACGAGGATATCCCGCACGCCGCAGCTTGCCGCCTCGATCGCTGCCCCCAGCCCGGCGGGGCCTGCGCCAATGACCACGATGTTTTTCTGCAACATTATTCCTCGCCCCCAATCCCATACTGCGTCTCGACGCACATGCCCTCTTCCAAAGGCGTGATGCAGGTCCTTACATTGGGCTGCCCGTTGACGACCATCGCACAGTCCGTGCACTGCCCGATGCCGCAGAAAAGCCCTCGCGGTTCCTTCTTCCTGACGGAGTAACGGCTGATGATGACCCCTTCCGCAAGCAGGGCTGCCAGGATGGGCTCGCCTGCCCTGCCCCTGATGGGTTTCCCATCGAAGCGGAACTCGATTTCAGGCATATCGCCTTCGTCAGGCAGGATCACATGGTTCCGGATTCTCATACACATGTCCGTATTCCTTCTTCTCTCTTGACAGTCGCGCGGCACCCTGACAGGCAGGCCGCGCGACATCCCATGGATGCTCCCTGTTATTCAGGGACGCTGGCGATGAACTCCATCTCGACTTTCACGCCCGGAACCATGCCCGCGACCTGCACGCAGGCCCTCGTCGGGAAGGGGTCGTTGGGCATGAGCTCGCGGTATGCCTTGTTCACGGCATCGTAGTCGTTCATGTCGATCAGGAAGATGCGGCAGGTGAGGATGTCCTTCAGCGTGCCGCCGACCTCCTTGAGCGCGAGCTCCGCGTTCTTCAGCGTCTGGAGCGTCTGCTCGTAGGGATCCGCGCTGATGAGGTCGCCGTTTGGAAGCGTTGCGATCTGCGTCGTAAAGAAGAGGTCGCGGTACTTCGTCCCCTGTACGTAGGGACCGTGCACTTCCCCGAGTGTTTCCTGGTTAAAGATGGTGGTCTGCTTCATTTTGAGTCTCCTTTCAAAGCCAGTTTTTGTATGCAAGAGACCAGGCCCCCGCATTTTCTTTTGGGAACGACGGATATTTCCGGGGGGCGCGAAAGGGCGCCCCCGACCTACCATTCAGTGAATCAGAGATCCAGCTTCTCTGCAACCTCCTTGTTGA
>JAITHG010000199.1 GCA_031280075.1 Eubacteriales Family XIII. Incertae Sedis bacterium
GATGATGTCAAAGGGCTTGAGGACACGCCCCAACTGACGGTTTCACTTGGCTCGGACGGCATGCCTGTGCTGTCTGCAACCCCGACGGCATCCTCTCCTCTCGATCTTGCTGTCCTCCCCGACTATGCAGTCAAGGTAAAGGACAAAGTTTGGACGGGGAAGAAGCTTTCGAAAGGGTTATCGGTAAGTATCGTGTACAGGTTGGACGGCAAGCTTGTGACCATACCGCTGAAGGAGGGCGTTGACTACACACTGTCGGGGGCTGGTGCGAACAAGAACATCGGGAAGGGGACTGTCACTCTGATCGGGAAGGCAGGCAGCCTCTACAAGGGTATCAAGCCCACAACCTTCAAAATCGTGCCAAAGAAGCCGACAAAGCTCGTTGTGGAGCCTAGGAAAAATGCGCTCCGGGTCACGTTCAAGAAACTGAGCGCGACGCAGAAAGTGACGACGTACCGCGTCCAGTACCGCGTCAAGGGAACGGCGAAGTGGAAGTCGAGGACGGTCACAGTGAAGCTGACGGGCGCAGCCGCACAGAAGACCACCGCCGGTCTGACGCTGAAGCCACTCCCGGGGAAGAAGGTCTGGGAGGTGCGCGTCTACGCTTACAAGGGCGCATACAAAGGCGCAGCCACTGCCATTGTGAGCAGAAAGGCCAGTTGAAAAAGGCATGCCCCTCCGCGCGCCCGTTCGGCATCTCCGTGATGCCGAACGGGCGCATTTAGGCTGAGACAGAAAAGAACCGTCCCCTTTCCGTCTGTTGGCGAAACACCAAAGATCTGATATAATCGTATAAATGAAAAACATTCTCTTTATGATTTTTTTGGTTGCGATGGCTGCTTTCCCACCGCTGTCCACAGACATGTACCTGCCGGCACTGCCGATCATTGCGAAGGATTTCGGGGCTTCCGAAGGCGCCGTCAACGTTACGCTGATCGCTTTTTTCCTGGCGTTCGGGGTGGCGACCCTCGCGTGGGGACCGCTCAGTGACAAGTACGGGCGCAAGCCGATGCTCACCATCGGCACGCTGTGCTATGCCCTGGGGAGCGTGTGCTGCGCGTTCAGCTATGGCGTGCTGACCCTGACCTTGGCGCGCATCCTGCAGGCGGCTGGGGGCGCGGCCGGCAATGCGATGGCAGCCGCCATCATCCGCGATTGCTTCCGGGGCAGGCGGCAGGAGCGCGTCTTGTCCATCCTGCAGTCGATGGTCATGGTCTGTCCCGTGGTGGCACCCATGATCGGCTCGCTCGTCATGCGCGTGCTCTCGTGGCAGGGCGTGTTTTACATGCAGGGCGCGATGGGGTTGGTCGTCTTCGCCGGCGCGCTGCTTATGAAGGAGACTATCGTAGAGCGCAACGACCTCGGCGTGCTTCGCTCCGTGTCGAGGCTTGGCGCGGTGTTGACCTACCGGAGGTTTGCGGACATGCTCGTCATCAGCTGCATCCCGCAGGTGCCGCTCATGACCTACATCGTCGCATCGACCTTCGTCTACCAGAATTTTTTCGGCATGGACAGCGTCTCCTATAGCCTGTTCTTTGCCGTGGCGGCCTTTGGGACGATCTCCGGTCCCCTCGCCTACTCCGCGTTCGGGCGGTTTATGGCGCGGGGCGCCTTCCTCGGCATCTGCTTTGCGGGCATGCTCGTGGGAGGGGTCGCGATCTGCTTCATCGGGCACCTTTCGCCGTGGGCCTTCGCTATCTCGATGTACTTCATGGGGCTGTTCTGCACGGGCAGCAAAGTGCCGACCGCCTACATGCTGCTCAATTACAAAAAAGGGGACATCGGATCGACCTCGTCCCTGATCGGCTCGGGCGGCTTCCTGACCGGGAGCCTCGGCATGGTGGTGGCGAGCATCCCCTTCGACCTGATCAAGGTCTCCGGCGCGACCTACGCGGTCTGCGCGGCACTGAGCGGGTTGCTGCTGATCATCCTGTTCAAACGGCATCCCGGAGAGTTTCGTTAAAGAGGCACACCGGAGAAAAGCGACCAGAAAACTTCAGCCAAAGAGGCACACCGAGAAATCCAGTCAGAGACATCCAGTGAAGAGCGGTACAGACAGGGAGGGACAGGCGATGGCAGAAATCAAACGGAACATCGAGCTGCACGAGGCACGGCAGATCATGGCAGGCCTGCCGGCGGCACGCCACACGGAGACCATCCCCCTCCAGCAGGCGCTCTGGCGCGTGTGCGCGCGCGACGTGGAGGCACAGCTCCCCCACCCGCCGTTCAACCGCAGCCCCTTCGACGGCTACGCCTACCGCGCGGCGGACACAGCACTTGCCTCGCGGGATGTGCCCGCCGTCCTGAGGGTCAGCATGGAGATCCCGGCGGGCGATGTCCCGGTCGAGCCCGTCCTGCCTGGCTGCGCGGCGAAGATCCTCACAGGCGCGCCCATCCCTGACGGGGCGGATGCCGTCATCAAGTTCGAGGAGACGGAGTTCACGGACACAGAGGTTCGCATCTTCGCACCTGTGACACCGGGCAAGAACATCGTGCTGGCCGGGGAGGACTACCCGCACGGCAGGGTGCTCGTCCAGGAAGGCTCCGTCATCACGCCTGCCATGATCGGCATCATGGCATCCCAGGGCATGACGCAGGTGAAGGTCTTCCGCAAGCCCGTCGTCGCCATCATCAACACGGGCAGCGAGCTCGTGCAGCCGGGGCAGCCCCTGCCCTACGGCAAGATCTTCAACAGCAACACCTACACGCTGCAGGGCTACATCACGGACTTCGGCGCGGAGTGCCGCGATGTCGGCATCGTGACGGATGACCCGGGGCTCATCGTCGAACGAATCGACAGTGTACACGACGACGCAGACCTCATCATCACCACCGGCGGGGCATCCGTCGGCGACTACGACTTCGCCTTTGCTGCAGCGGAACAGTCGGGCGGGGAGATCCTGTTCTATAAAATAGACATCCGCCCCGGCGGATCCCTGCTCGTCTACCTGCTCCGGGGCAAGCCCGTCCTGTGCCTGTCGGGCAACCCCGGTGCGGCGGCGCTCGGGCTGCTCTTCGTGGGGCTGCCGTACATTCGCAAGCTCTGCGGGCGTTCGGACGTGCTGGCGGAGACGAAGGTGCTGCTGCTCAAGCACCCCCTGAACAAGAAGAGCCCACGGACGCGCGTCCTGCGCGGGCATCTTGAGATCTCGGACGGGAAGGCGTGGTTTGTGGAAGACGGGTCGCAGGGCGGGGGCGACCTCTCCTCGCTCGCATGGTGCAACCTCATCGCCGAGATCCCCGCCGGCAGCGACAAGTTGCCCGCCGGCACACCCGTGCGATGTTATTACGTCGGCAGTCAGATGTAGGATGTCGTGCCAGAGCAATAATAACAGCGGGAGGGGATGGTCTAGGCAGGGCAGAGCAGGGCAGTGTCCGTAAGGTAGTCCAAGAATTCCCGCACGTGCCGCGAAAGCGCTTTCTCCCGTCGCGTGAGGATGTAGCTGCAGAAGATCGGCGGATCCTCTTCGACGGGCTTCAGCACAATGCTCGGGTGCCGGAGCATGCCGAGGCGGTTTTCCGCGCACAGGTAGACCCCTTCTCCCATCGCGACCAGGGAGCGGATCAGCTCGATGTTCCCGGACTGCTGCCCGATGCGCGGCGAGAAGCCCGCCTCCATGCACGCGTGGATGAAGGCATCATGCACGTTGTAGTCCTTGGTTGCGGAAATGAAGGTCTCGTTCTTCAAGTCGCGCAGGGAGATCTTGGCTGCCTTGGAGACGGGGTTGTCCTTTTGAATGGCTACATGCGTCCTGCTGCGCTGCAGCTGCCTGAAGTCAAAATTCGTGAAGTCACCCTTGCCGCCCACGACACCGATGTCAAGGTAGTTGTAGTAGACATCGCTCTCCACGACCTTGTCAGGCATTTCGCTGAGATGGATCCCGTAGGTGGGGTTCATCTCCTGGAATTTGAAGATGGTCTCGATGTTGAACAGGTCGAGGATGCTGTAGGGGATGCCGAGGAAGATGAGTTTGCGCTCGCACCCCTGCGAGATGTTCATCTCCTCGAAGGTGAGGTTCACAAGCTCTGTGATCTCCCGCGCCCGCTTCATCAGGGACATGCCGAGCGGGGTCAGCTCTGCCCCCATGCTGTTGCGCATGAAGAGGGTGCCGTGCAGTTCCTTTTCGAGGTTCTGGATCGACTTACTGATGGCCTGCTGGGACACAAAGGTCTTGCGGGAAGCTTTGACAAAGCTCTTTTCCTCGGCGACCAACAGAAAGTAACGTAGCTGGCGCAGTTCCATTCCAACCTCCCTCTCGCCTCGCGGCGTGCCGTTCATCCGGCAGGTTGAACCGATATGATACGATACAACCTGCGGTTTTAGCATCATCCCAATTATAATTGATTTCTTTCCACAATGCGATATGCGAAAATAAACTTGCATAATTATGAAAGCGCTTTTGTGAGATCCTGCGAAGGTGGGAAGGGCGCAAAAAACAGGGCGGAACGCTGCCCGCCCTTCACTGAGACATGAAGCACCAAAGGAGGAAGGCACCATGAAGAGACAGAAGGCACTGACGATATTTCTCGCTGCCCTGATCGCGCTTGCGCTGGGACTCGCGGGCTGCGGCGGGGGCGGTGATGGCGGGGGCGGCACGGAGGGCACGGACAGCCCCGGTGCGGAGGCAGACGCGCCCGCCGCGCAGGCGGGCACGCCCATCACGATCAAGGTGAACAGTTTCCTGCCGGAGGGCTCGACGCTGACGGAGGGCACGAAGGCGAGCGTGGAGAACATCGCGAAATTCTCGAACGGCGAGCTGATCGGGGAGGGCTACTACAACGGGTCGCTGCTCGGCTTTGACGATTCCTGGGAGGGGACGGGCACCGGCACGGTCGATGTCTCCTTTATCGGACCTGCCATCCTCGGGCAGTATTCCCGCCTGCTCGACGGGCTGCAACTTCCATATAAGGGCATCTCGCCCGACGAGCGCAACACGATGAAGGCCTTCAACGAGTTCGTGAACGGACACGAGGAGTTCGCGAAGGATCTAGAGAAGCACAACCTCAAGATCCTCTACATCGAAGGCGTGCCGGGCAGCGCCATCCACACGACTTCCAAGACCGTCAAGGTGCCCGCCGACTGCAAGGGCATCGTCATCGACGCGCTCGGCAAGAACAACGCCGACTTCTTCACGGCGCTCGGCGCGAAGACCATGACGCTCGACTTCGGCGAATACCTTATCTCCGCACAGCGCGGCGTGGTGGATGCCTTCCTGGATGGCTGGGCTGCGATGAACGATTCGCAGTGCATCGAAGTGGTGAAGAAACACACGGTCTTCGGCGAGGCGACGGACGACCACCCGAGCGGCAACGGGCTCTCGAGCTCCCCGATGACCTACGTCGTCAACCTCGACACGTGGAACAAACTGTCGGAGAGCCAGCAGCAGGCGCTCGTCAAGGCATTCGAAGAGGGCGTGGCGACCGTCCCCGACCTCGACCGGGTCAGCCAGCAGAACGCGTACAACATTGCAAAGGAGCGTGGCGACGAGATCATCAGCGTGACAGGTGCGGAGTTTGATGCCTGGTACGACGCGGCGAAACCCGTCATAGAGGCTTGGATCAAGGAGATGGATTCACAGGGCTACGACGGGCAGAAGCTCTATGACGACCTGCAGGCGACCTTAGGCAAGTATCAGTGAGCGGACTGCGGAAAGGGTTCGAACGATTCACTGTCGCCTGCTGCGTGCTGGGCGGCATCGCCCTAGTCGTCCTGGCGATGGCGACGGTCATCGACGTGGTTTTGCGCAGCCTCTTCGCCTCCGGCGTAGACGGGGCAGGCGAGATCGTCAGCGCGCTGCTGACAGTCGTCGTCTA
>JAITHG010000150.1 GCA_031280075.1 Eubacteriales Family XIII. Incertae Sedis bacterium
CTATATCAATGCGCAATCAAGCTCGGCAGCCAAGTGCTGAGCCAAGGGACGTAAGTGACCAGCAACAGCACCGGGATGCCCGCAAGGAACAGGTAAGGCATCAGGGGTTTCAGCAGGTCGCCTACGCCGCACTTCGCCATGCGCGCCGAGATGAACAGGTTGCCTGCCATCGGCGGCGTGATGACACCGATCCCGATGGACACGAAGAGGATGACACCCATCTGGATGTCGCCGACCCCGATCGCACGCGCGGTCGGCAGCAGCAGGGGCGCGATCACGATGATGATGACGGGCGGCGAGATGAAGCAGCCCGCGAGGATGTAGATGAGGTCGATGAACAGCAGGATGAGGACGGCGCTGTCGGTGATGCCGAGCATCCCGTTCGCCAGTTTCGTCGGAACCTGCTCCAGCAGCAGGATCCGGTTGAACACGGCGGAGGTCGCCACGATCAGCATGATGACACCCACGTCCTTGGTCGTGGTCGTGAAGCACTTCCACGTATCTTTGAGGTTCACGGCGTGGAATATGATGAGCCCGGCGGCGATGGCATAGAGGCAGCCTACGCCGCCCGCCTCCGTCGCCGTGAACAGCCCGCCGTAGATGCCGCCGAGGATGACGACGGGCATGATCAGTGCCGGGATCGCCTTGACAGAAGTCCTGCCCAGCTCCCTGCCCCAGGTCTCACCGCTCTCCTTGCGTTTCCGCACAAGCGCCTTCGTCTCTTCGTCCGCAGCCTCCGGTGAGTAATACTTTTTGTACATGACGCGGTTGATGAACATGATCAGCGCTGCCCAGATGATGCCGGGGATGACCGTCGAGAGGAAGAGCTGCGCGATGGAGGCCGTCGACACCGTCGCATAAAGGATGGCGTTGGAGTTTGGCGGGATCATGAAACCGAGGGGCGCTGCCACCGCGAGCACAGTCCCGATGTAGCGCCTGTCCCATCCCATCTTCAGCATCGGGGGGAACATGATGGAGCCCACCGCGTTCGCCGTCGCGAGATCCGATCCGGTGATCGTGCCGAAAAAGGCGGCCGCCACGACGATGGCGCATGCCATGCCGCCCTTCACCTTCCGCACGAGCACCTCCGACAGCATGACGAGGCGCTGCGCGATCGAGGTCTCGACCATCAGCCGCCCCGCCAGGATGAACAGGGGAATCGCCAGGTAGGCATAGGAGTTGGCCGCGTTGAACGAGGTCGTCACGACGGCACCGAGGCTCTGCCCTGTTATGATAAGATAGAACAGACTGCCCCAGAGGAACGAGTACGCCACCGGCACGCCAAAGAACATGATGCCGACGATCAGGATGCAGGTCAGCCAGAGTTCTGTCATTCGACCGCCCTCCCTGCATCCTCCACCCTTCCTGCCTGCGCGCTGCCCAGCGACCGGAAATGGTTCACTTCCTTTATCAGGATGACGATCTCGTAGACCGTCAGGAGCAGGCAGGCGAAGAAGGCGAGCCCTGTCAGGATCCAGATCGGAACCTTCAGGGCGAAGGTCGCCTGCCCCGCCTCATAGGTGAAGACGACGTACTCGAGCGACAGCCATGTGTACAGCCCGATGCACGAGATCGAGAACAGCGATGCCACCATGTTCACCGCCGACTTCACGCGCGGGCGGCGCCCGATGGCGTTGACGAGCAGGTCGATCTTGATCTGCCCTTCCTTCGGGTCCCGCGAGCAGATCACCGCGCCGAGCCAGATCGCGATCATCAGGAAATAGGTCGGCAGTTCCTCGAACCCGAAAGAGGACGACTGGAAGACGAAGCGGAAGAGGACGACCATCGTCACGATGGCAAAGATCAGGAACGTCATTGCCGCCGAGATGTAGTCGACCAGATAAAAGACTGCCTTGTCCGCAATCCGCAGAAGCTTCTTCATGGTTCTCCCTTTACTTGCCTGCCTCCACCGCAGCCATGTACTCGTTGTAGAACTCCTCACCCACGATCTTCTTGTAGGTGTCCACAAGGGAATCGCTGTAATCGATCCACTCTTGGCGCTGTGCATCGGTCGGGATGGACACCGTGATGTCCTTGGCTGCCAGATCCTCGTTCGCCTTCGCCTGGTCGGCGGACTGCTCCGCCGTCTCGAGCGCGCCTGCCTCCCACGCCGCCTTCTTCACCGCTTCCTGCTGTTCCGGGGTCAGTGCCGTCCAAGCCTTGTCGCTGACGACGTAGACCGCCGAGTTCGCCCACTGCCAGTTGAGATCCACGAAGTACTTGAGCACCTCGTAGTACTTCAGAACCATCATGACGGTGTTCGCGTTCTCGAAGCCGTCCACGGCACCCGTCTCCATACCGGTGTAGATGTCCATGGCGGACATCATCTGGGTCTGCGTCAGCCCGTCCCAGAACGCGCGCACGAGCTCTGACTCATAGACGCGCGTCTTCACGCCTTTCAGGTCGCCCGGCACGAGGACTTCCTTCTTGGAATTGCCGTAGCCCCGGAACGCGCCGGCACCCATGCCTGCGAGGTGCATGTTGTTCTCTGCGAAGAGCTTTTCGGTGATCTTGAAGATCTCGCCGTTGCCGCCGTCGATCGCCTTGTCCACCTGCTCGAGGTTGTCCCAGGTGAAGGGGATGCTGAACGCGTTGAAGCGCGGATCCGACGTGCTCATCGGCATGCCGCAGAACACGTCTGTCTCCCCCATCTGCACTTGTTCGAGCAGCTGCGGGTTTGCGCCGAGCGTGCCGCCCCAGTGGACGGTGACTTCCACTGCGCCGTTCGTATACTCCTTGACCTTCTCCGCGAAGAGGGCGAGCGCGTGCCCTTCCGCATTGTACGTGTCCGAAACCGCCGGATCCGTGTTGATCGTGCCTACGTTCCACTTGATTACCTCGGCTGCCGGCGTTTCTTCGGCGGGCGGTGCCTCCTGGTCGCCTCCCGGCTCGGTCTCGGGCGCGGATGCCGGCTCCCCGCCGCCGCCGCACGCCGCCATCGAGAACGCGAGCAGGACACACAGCACAGCAGCGAACACAGCCTTCACAAAACTTCTCCTCATGACAATCCTCCTTCATTTCAATCCTTTTTCTGCAAGCCCGCCCAGTGGACGCGAAGGCAGAGCCGAAAATTGTTTTCGACACAAAAATGATATCGGATTTCACAGTGACATGCAATTCGAAATCGTGAAATAGCTATTCCGAAAACGAAAGGTCTATTCCCAAAAGGTTATCCCGGATCCGCGCCGTCTGCCGCTCAGGGGTTTTCCTGTTTCAGCCGTGCCGTGCCGATGAGCATCCGGTTGCGCCATTTCAGATATTCTTCGTGGCTCCGCCCCTTCATCAGCGGCGCAAAGCCTTCTGCCGCCTTGCGCACAAACGCCTCGTCGTAGTCCGTCACCTTCTCCTGCTCTTCCGTGAAGAACTGGATCATATAATCCTTGTACTTCCGCAGCCCTTCCGCCAAATCCGCCGAATTCAGCTCCTCCACGCCGTAGGGACCTGTGAACGCCCAGCGCATGCCAAGCCCGTCCGTGATCGCACGCTCGACGGCGGGCACGTCGCAGATGCCCTCCTTGACCAAGTACAGGGCCTCCTGCACCAGGGACAGTTGCAGACGGTTCAGCACATAGCCGTAGACCTCCCGGCACAGGATAGGGCGCTGCCCGATGCCCTCGAAGAAGGCGTGCACCTGCGACTTGATTTCGGGCGATGCCCTGTCGCCGGAGATCTCCATGAAGGGGATCAGATGGGGCGGATTGGTCGGGTGCGCGACGACGCAGCGCTCCGGACTGTTTTGCACTTTGGCGGCGATCTCCGAGATCCGAAGCCCCGAGCAGCTCGAGCCGATGGGCACATGGATCGGGGCGATGTCTGTCAGCCGCCGGAAGATGTCCTGCTTGAGCGCAAGATCCTCCCACAGGCACTCCTGGACGTAATCTGCCCCTTCGACGGCTGCGGCGAGGTCGTCCGTGAGTGTCACGCGCTGCAGGGCGGACTCCGCGACCGCCGGGGACATCGCCCCCTCGGCGACCAGGAACGCCATCTCGTCCCGCATCCTGCCCAATACCGTGTCGTAGGTCTCCGAGCGGCGGTTGTAGATGCGCACATCCAATCCCTTCCGGGCAAAGAGGATCCCAAAACTGTAACCGATGAAGCCCCCGCCGATGACGGCGATCGTCCTGAACCTATTCTCCGTCTGCACTGCCATCCCCTCCTTTTGCTGCATCCGCCGAGCCAGCCCGCAGCCAGCCCGGCTCTGCATACGCCGGGTTTGGGTAGGAATAGAAACCCTGCCCCGACTTCTCGCCCAGCCGCCCTGCCTCGACCCATTCGTCCAGCAGCGCGGGCGGCAGGTCGTCCGGATCGCCGCTCTCTTCGTAATACGTGCGCTCGATCTGCTGCACGATGTCCAGCCCGACTTTGTCCATGAGCCCATAGGGGCCGTATGCCGTCCCCCACTCCATGATGAAAGCGCGGTCAAGATCTTCCGGCGCGATGTAGCCCCCTGCCCAGAGCTTCAGGCACTCCTTCTTCATCGCCCGCCAAACCCGGTTCAGCCCCTGCCCCTTGATCTCCTTCTTCGTGACGATGGGCACGTTGCCCTGCCCTGTGAGAAATGCCAGGACTGCCTCCTTCGTGTCCTCCGAGGTCTGCGCTGCCCACATCACCTCGACGAGGTCGTCCTTCGTCGGTGTCATGAAGTTCATGTTGCACGTCCGATCTTTGCGCGCGACCCCTGCGCCGATGTCCGAGGACTTCAGCGACGAGCTGTTCGTCGTGAGCAGGGTCTTTTCCGGTGCTGCGGCGTCGATCCGGTTCCAGACCTCCTGCTTCAGCGCGAGACGCTCCGGCACGTTCTCGATGACGATGTCCGCGTCCTCCAGAGCCTCCCCGAGGTCGGACGTGTAGGCGAGCCGTCCCCGGATCCCCTCCCGGTCAAAGACCTCGAAACGATCTGCCAGTGCCCCGTCCGAAAGCCAGCCCTCCACCTTCTCCGCCGCGCGCGCGAGTGCCTCCCCGCTCACATCATAGACCCGGACACGCCGCCCGTAGACGGCGCTGCGGTAGGCGAGCATCGCCCCCTGCGTCCCGGAGCCGACGATCGTTACATTTCTGCATTCCCTGCCCATCTCCCTGTCCTCCTCTCCTGCCTGTGGATGATACCATCAGTATATTCCACCTCGGCGACAATTGCATTGAAAACTGCACGCATTGCAGAATAAAAAAGCAATGTCCATGCCAGACATTACCAAATCGGTATATTCTAAAAACCATATATTGGGTGCGATGGGATTATGCGCAGATGCTGCCCCCATCCCGCGTCGCGAGTTCATAGTATCCGTCCTGCGTGTGGGTATAGTGCCCACTCTCATTGGTGCTGCCCTGCTGGTATCTGAAATACACGTCCCCCGGCATGAATGTACAGTACAAGGCACCCGGCAAGGATCCGTCACCCGTTCAGTATGTCCCGACCAGGCTGTCCTGCATATAGACGCGGGGAGAGGATGATTTCACGTACATAATCTGCTTTATTATCCTTTTCGGTACACGCCTTGTCAATAGTTCCTGCGCAAGAGGGGGCAAAATCTGCGTATTGCTCCGGCAGCTAAACATTGGACACAAAGCGGTGTTCAGCATACCGGCATGCAAGGCGCAAAACACAGCAATACTGGCGGTATTGCGAGGCTTTGCAACGCAGCAGGACGGTGTGCTGGACGGTGCGACTGTTCAAGGTTTAGCTGTCGGAGCAATACGAGGGGACATTTGCGCCGAGGGCAAGGCGAATTGGAAAAATCCCGGCTTCGAGAATCACCGCCTGCCGCCTGTAGGCAAACCATAATGCTAAGTACAGATTGCATTTTGCCTCATAAAAATGTAAAGTATAGATTGCATTTTACGCTACAAAAATGCTAAGTATAGATTGCATTTTTTCACGTGTTGATGTAAGATGTGCATTGCATTGCGGAGGGTGGCATGGACATAATATCAACGGAAAATCTACTGAAAGTGCTGACCGCGTTCAACCCGTGGTGGCAAACGGACGCGGTCAGAAAAGAGCTTAACAAAGGCTACAAGCGATTCGCCTTCCATGAGGCATCCCGGTTGCTGAACAGCGAAGATTTCCGGAGGACAGTCATCCTCACGGGAGCAAGGCGCGTCGGCAAGACAACGATCCAGTATCAGTTGATCGACCAGCTTCTGAAGGCAGGGGTTGCGCCTGCCCGCATCCTGTTCGTGTCCCTTGACCACCCCCTTCTCAAACTCTTCACCCTCAATGAGATTCTCGACTGCTACCAAGAGAGCATATATGCGGGCAAAGACTGCTATTACTTTTTCGATGAAGTGCAGTACATGACGGATTGGGATCTGTGGGTCAAGACGATCTACGACACATGCCCCCTTTCGCGAACAGTGGCAACGGGCTCTGCCAGTCCGGTGCTTGCAAAAAAAGCGACGGAGAGCGGGGTTGGGCGATGGTCCGTCATCCGGGTGCCTACCCTGTCGTTTTTTGAATACTGCGAGCTGCTCGACATCGCAGACCGCCCTGTCTTCTCCGAGGACGTCAGACCAACGGCACTGCTTGGATACAGCAAACAGAAACTGCGCCTCCTGCTCGGCAAGCTCTCAATGCTGCAGCCGCATTTCAACCGCTACCTGCTCGTCGGCGGATTTCCGGAGATTGCGCTTGCCAAAGACAATTTTATGGCGCAGACCATCATGGGCGAGGATGTCGTCGACAAGGTGCTGAAGCGTGACATTCCATCTTTGTATAAAATAAGAAATTCGACAGAACTGGAGCGGATATTCCTCTATGTCTGCTATCATTCGTCCAGCATCATCGCCATCGAAACGATCAGCAAGGAACTCGAAGGTGTGAGCAGGGCAACAGTAGAGGATTACATCGGCTACATGGAGAGTGCCAATTTGTTATACCGCAGCTTTCCCATCGACATGGGCGGGAAAAAAGTCCTCAAGGCGCGCACAAAAATGTACATCGCCGACGCTGCGATCCGCAACGCAGTGCTGATGGACGACAACCTCATGCGCGATGCCGAGCAGCTCGGCATTACGGTCGAAACCGCCGTGTACAAACATGTAGCTGCCTTCTATTATCAAAACACGACGAAGGTGGGATATTACCGTGGAGGGAAGAAGAACAACGAGATAGATGTTGTTGTCGAGTTCCCGTCCGGGAAGATCCTGATTGAGGTGAAGTACCGCGAAAAGGCATCCATCGATGAGAACGACGCGATCTTCCACTTGGCGGATGAAGCAAACGGTGCCATCGTCGTGACAAAACGCGCCGAGGATTTTGGAGTGCAGCCTTCCAGCGGCACAAAAAAAATTCTGCGACTGCCCGCGTTTGCCTTCCTCTATCTGCTCGGCAACGCTGAGAAGAATGGATATCGCGGTGGGCGCGGAAACCTTCGCTGACCTGGGACAGCACAACCCCTTGCCGAAGCCAAGCTGCGTCCGCCGCTGCGCTGCGCCGGCGTTTGACTGCCGGACTGCTTTGTGATAGCATTCGCCTAGGTAAAGACTATGGAAAACCGTTCGTATAGGAA
>JAITHG010000253.1 GCA_031280075.1 Eubacteriales Family XIII. Incertae Sedis bacterium
TGCCTGCCGCATGGCTGTGACGAGGGGCAGTTCCTTCCCGCTCATGAAGCGAACCATCGCGCCGCCCGCCGTGCAGACGTAGCTGTAGTCCGCAAGGTCGGTGAAGCGCTCTGCCGCCATGACCGTGTCGCCGCCGCCGATGACCGAGTAGCCCTGCGATGCGGCGACCGCCGACCACAGGGTCTTCGTCCCAGTCTCGAAGAGGGAGGTTTCGTATGCTCCGGCCGGTCCGTTCATGAAGATGGTGCCCGCGCCGGCGAGTGTCTGGGCATAAGTAGAGCAGGTGCGTGCGCCGATGTCCAGGAAGTGCGCGTCTGCCGGGAGCCCCTGCGCGGTGTCCACGGCGCACTCCACGCGCCTGCCGCCCTGCTCGTAGGCGAGGTCTAGCGGCATGTCGATCCGGTCTGAATATGCCTCGAGGTAGCCGCGCGCGTCCGCGATGAAGCGGTCCAGCCCGCGCTTTGCGAGCCATGCCGTCTTCGCCGCGCCGAGATCCACACCGCTTGCGGCAAGGAAGACCTCGCCGGTCACACCGCAGGTCAGGATGCGGTCTGCCGTCCCGTTTTTCAGCACGGGCGCGAGCATCCCGAAAGCATCCGAGATCTTCGCGCCTCCGAGCACGAACACGCAGGGGCGCTCCGGCGCTTCGGCGACGCGCGTCAGGGCACCCAGTTCGCGCAGCAGCAGCTCCCCTCCCGCCGTGGGCAGGATCCGCTGGAAGGCGACCATGGATGGGCAGTTCCTGTGCGCTGCCGAAAACGCATCGTTCACATAGCAGTCCGCGAGGGGTGCGAGGCTGCGCACCAACCAGGTGTCCAGCATCCCGTCCGCCTCGAGCGGCACGGCGTTCTCGAAGGTCGAGACCTCCTCTGTCAAGTAGCGCAGGTTGCCGAGGAGGATGCCCTCACCCTCCCGAAGCTCCCGCACCTTCTGCTGCGCGGCGGGGCCTGCCACATCGTCGATGTAGTCGATCCGCGCGCCGGTGAGTGCGGCAAGCCGCTCCGCATGCTCGCGCATCGGGATGAGGTTCTGGTAATCGAGCGTGTCGCCCTGGTGGGCGATGATGGCGAGCTTCGCCCCGCGCGACAGCAGCTTCTCCAGTGTGGGGAGGCTCATGCGCAGCCGATTTTCGCCGATGATGCGCTTGGTTCTGCCATCGATAGGTGAGTTGATGTCGAGCCGCAGCAGCACGGTGCGCCCTGCCACATCCAGCCCGTCGATGGTTCGGATGCCCGCAATGTCCTTTTTATTGGATTCCATATCTGTCATCACTTCCAAGATGGAAGCCCGAGGTAGCGGTTTGTGGCAGCGACTGCCTTTGCGCCATCCGTCTCGAGGCTGAGCGCTGCGCGGATGCCGTCGATGGTTTCCGGGATGGTGACGGACTCCTGCGGGATGTGCAGCCCAAACATGATGTCATCACCCGACTTCACGATGGTGTCCCGCCAGATGGCGATCTCGTACAAGTCGCCGCGGTCGCGCCCGAGGTCGCGCGCGTAGCGGAAGATGGACGCGTTGCCGAGGAAGCCTTCCTCGAGGCTGACGATGCGGATGCGGTCGTGCGCGGCGAGCATGTCCTCCGCGTCCCGGACGCTGAGCGCCTTCTTCGGGGTCGCGACGACCGTGATGAAATGCCCGTGCGTGACCGGTGTGTGCACGAGGATGCCTGTCGCGTCCACGTGCGGCATGATGGTCATGAGGTCGAGCGCCTGATGGTTGGGCGCTTTGTCCACCTGCAGGGCGTTCGTCAGCCCGCGGTGGTAGTCGCCGGGGTCAGCGACGCGGCGCACGATGGTCACGGCGACCTTCCCGATGCCGACCGCGCGGTCGAGGCAGTCCACGGCGCGGATGAGCCCGGTCGTGTTGCAGGAGGTCAGCTTCAGGTAGTCCTTGCCGACACCCTGTGCGTAGTTTGCGTAGCCGTGGAAGAACACGTCCGCGATGTCGTTGGACTCGCCGCCCTGGAAGATCGCCTTGATGCCCTGCGCCTCGTAGATTTTCTTGTTTTTCGCGCCGATGCCCGCGCCGGTCGCGTCGAGCACGATATCCGTCCCGCCGAGGGCATCCTCGAGGGTGCCCTTCACGTCGAAGCCTGCTTCCCGCAGCGTCTTCAGCGCCGCGTCGTCCGAGGCGAACAACGCATAGGGCATGCCCCGCTCTCGCAGCGCGCGCAGCGCCAAGGTCGGGACTGCGTCCACCACGCCGACGAGCGTCATGTCCTCCTGCAGGGACACGCCCTGCGCAAGCCGTTGCCCGATTACCCCATAGCCCGTCACGAGCACTCTCGTCTTTGCCATTCCTGTTGTCCTCCTGTCCTTTCCTGCCCGGCGCGCCTGTCCAGCGCGTCTGCCTGCTGCCACCGGTCTGCGCCGGAGCGGGCTGCTTTGCGTCAGCGTTCCGCACGCGGCGCGCGTGATGGTATTCTGTCATTAGAAGAATAAGAGCAAATATGATGCCAGCGGGAAAGTGGACAAATCGGTTACGATGCCGTGCGGAAGGCGGCAGGAGGCGTTGTTTTCCTTGAAAAACCGTCGTCGCTGCTATTGAAAAACACCTTCTCGGGACTGCGGGTGATCTGGCATGCTTTTGTGTATTCATAATTGAGCAGGTTTATTGAATATTATTCAATATTGACTAGATGCGGGGCGACTGCGAGTAAGTGAGCCGAGGGGGCTGTGGGCAGATGAGGTTGCGGGCGGACGGGGCAGTGGGCGTGC
>JAITHG010000295.1 GCA_031280075.1 Eubacteriales Family XIII. Incertae Sedis bacterium
CCCCCTATCTGGTCGCTGGACCGATCACCGTCATCCTCGCGACCTCCGTGTCGCTCAACGTGGTGAGCGACGGGATCCAGATGTACCTGGATCCGGATCAGCGCAGGCTGCCGACCTTCCGGAAATACCGCGCGCGGCTTGCGCGGCTTGCGCGGTCTGGCAGGAAGGGGGGCAGGTGAATGCCGCTCCTTTCCTTTGAGAACCTGCACATCAGCCTGATGACCGCAAACGGCATCGTCTATGCGGTGCAGGGCATCGATCTGCGCGTCCGATCCGGGGAGATCCTGGGGCTCGTGGGGGAGAGCGGAAGCGGCAAGACGATGGCAGCCTCCGCCGTGCTGCGCCTCCACGACGAAAAGCGCACGGAGTACCATGGCGCGATCCGCTTCGGCAGCAGGGACGTGCTGGCGATGGGATCCGCCGAACTGCGCAGGCTGCGCGGCCGGGAGGTGGGCATGATCTTCCAGGATCCGATGTCTTCGCTCAACCCCATCATGCCAGTCGGGGAGCAGATCGCGGAGACTATTCGCGCGAAACTGCGCGTCGGGAAAGGGGAGGCGAGAGCGCGTGCGACCGAACTGCTGCAGAAGGTCGGTGTCGTCCCGGCGGACAGGCGCTACCGGCAGTATCCGTTTGAGCTAAGCGGTGGCATGATGCAGCGCGTCATGATCGCGATCGCGCTGTCGTGCAGTCCGAAGCTGCTCATCGCCGACGAGCCGACGACGGCGCTCGACGCGACCATACAGATCCAGGTTCTGGACCTGATCCGCACCCTGCAGAAGCAGGACGGCATGGCAGTGCTGCTCGTCACCCACGACCTAGGGGTCGTCGCCGAGGTCTGCGACCGCGTCGCCGTCCTGTATGCGGGGCGCATCATGGAAGAGGCACCTGTGGCGGAGATCTTCGACGCCCCGCTGCATCCCTATACGGTCGCCCTTATGGGCAGCAGACCACAGGAAGGTGTCGAGGGCACGCAGCCCATCCCCGGCATGCCCCCTGCCCTGGATCGCGTGTTTGCGGGCTGCCCGTTCGCGGAGCGCTGCCATGCCGTCCTGCCCGTCTGCCGGGAGGCAGCCCCAGCGGCGGTGCGCGCAGGTGGGGGGCGCACAGTATGTTGCCACCGCGTGTCAGGGCAGTCGGTTGATAAACCTGGGAGAGGCGGGGTCGCAATGAGGCCGCAGGATGGGGTGGGGCATGACGACAGGAGGCGGCAGGATGCGTAACACGCAGAGCATAGACTGGCACGGCACAGAAAGCAATGACAACAAGTGCAGCAGGAAAGGGAGGATCAACAAGGTCGGAATGGAAGGCACGGGCAGGGCGGACGGCAGGGCTGGCAGCGGATCTACGGCGGACGGGGCGTTTGCGCTCCGATGCGTGGATCTGAAAAAGCACTTCCCGCTGAAAATGGGACAGCGGGGGGTGGGCGCTGCCATCCGCGCCGTGGACGGCGTAGGCTTTTCCGTGCGGAAAGGCGAGATCTTCGGCATCGTCGGGGAAAGCGGGTCGGGCAAGTCGACCATCGGCAAATGCCTGATCGGTCTGCATGCGCCCACATCGGGCGAGGTCTACGTGGATGGCGCATCGATCCAGATGGTCTTCCAAAACCCGTATGCCTCCTTCGACCCGCGCCAGCAGATCGAGCGCGCGTTCATAGAACTCGGCAGGGCGAACGCCATGACGCGGGCGGATGCGGCTGCGCGCATGGAACAGCTGCTCGAGGCAGTGGGGCTGCCCACGCCTGCAGCGCTGCGCGGGCGCTACCCGCGCGACTTCTCGGGCGGGCAGCTGCAGCGGCTTGCGATTGCGCGCGCCCTGATGCCCTCACCGTCCGTGCTCATCGCGGACGAGCCGGTCTCCGCGCTCGACGTCTCCGTGCAGGCGCAGATCCTAAACCTCTTCTGCGACCTGCGCGCCCGCTTTGCACTGTCAGTCTTGTTCATCTCGCACGACCTGACCGTCGTCGGGAACCTCTGCGATACGGTGGCAGTCGTCTACCTCGGCGCGATCGTGGAGACGGCATCCGCCAAGGCGCTGTTCGCACACAGGCACCATCCATATACGGAGGCGCTGTTCTCGGCACGTCCGAAGGCGCACCCGAAGGATCTGCCCGGTCGGCTGTTCGTCCGCGGGGATGTCGCCGGCGGCGCACCCGAAGGGGACGGATGCCGCTTCGCCGAGCGATGTAGACACTGTATCAAGGGTGTCTGCGACGTGCGGGCACCCTTGCTGGCGGAGGTGGGGCGCGGGCATTTCGTGGCGTGCCACTTCCCGCGCGGGGCAGGCGACGAGCCCTTCGACATCTAAGAGACTACAGCACACCAGACCACACCACAGGACAAGGAGAGATAAGACAATGAGGAACCAACATCAGAAACCATACAGGCGCACCGCGCTCACAGCCATCTTCCTAGCGCTTGCCCTGGCGCTGACGGCATGTGGGGGCGGGGCAGGCGGGCAGTCCGTCGACCCGCCCGCATCCGATGGCGGCGGCGGGGCAGGCGCGGACACGACCCTCAAGGTCGGCATGGCGACGGACATCACTTCGCTCGACTACGCGTTCAACTACACCTACGCAAACTTTCAGGCGCTCAACAGCGTCAACAACTATCTCCTGCGCTTCGACAAGGACGGCGCCTTGCAGCCGGAGCTCGCGACCTCCTGGGAGGCGGTCGACGAACTGACCTATGTCTACCAGATCCGCCAGGACGCGAAATTCTCTGACGGCACGCCCGTGACCGCGGACGATGTCGTGTTCTCCCTGAACCGCGTCAAGGATCCCGCCCTTGCCTCGGATCTTCTATGGGCTTACAAGAACGTCCAGTCCGTCGAAGCGACGGGCGAATGGGAAGTGACCGTAAAGCTGTCCACCCCCGACGCCACGTGGCAGTACATCCCGGCGACGCCCGGCGGGCAGGTGACGAGCAAGGCGTACTTCGAGGCGCACAAGGAGGACTTCGGCACGGCGGACGGGCTCACGCTGGGCTCCGGTCCGTACAAAGTCGATTATTGGAAGACGGGCAGCGAGGTCGGGTTGTCGCGCAACGAATATTATCACGGTGCGCAGCCCGCATTCGAAAAGGTCGTCCTGACGGTC
>JAITHG010000005.1 GCA_031280075.1 Eubacteriales Family XIII. Incertae Sedis bacterium
AGGCTGGGGCTGTGGCTCCGGACATTGCATCTGATTCGACCGGCACATCGAAGAATCCTTCGATCAGCAGCATGCCGTCCACTGCCATGATGCTGCGGATCTCCGCCGTCGGAAGTTCCTGCCCCCCCTCACCGCGCAGGCGCCGGAGATACCTCCGGAAGTGTTCGGGGATGCCCGGGATCCTTTTGTCAATGCATTCGCTTGACAGGTCTTTGGCGATCGCTTCGGTCAGCGCAAAAAAGCGTGCCGCATCCTCGCCAGTCAGCAGCCGTCTGTCGTTGTCGCCGACGTTGCACGCGAAGCGGAGAAACAGTGCCTTCACCGCATCCAGTTGGGCGCAGACATCCCCGCAGACCGCTGCCTCCCGGATCTTCGCACGCAGTGCCTCCACTCCCTCCAGGTACCATGACAGGCGGAAGGACTCGAACTTCTCGCCGTTCAGCACGGGGCGTTCGCCTCTCTGCCCGCTTGTGTTGCCACCCTGTTCGCAGTATCGGGGTCGTTTGTTTCGGGCGCGGCTGGTCTGCCTGCGTCCGGGCAGTCGCGCATGGCATACCGATAAGCGGCGAGCGTGCGCTCCAGTCCGGTTTGGAACGCAACGCGGGGTGACCATCCGATGGCGCTCGCCCTTCCGACATCGAGCGGGGCGTAGGAAAAGCTGCTGTAGGAATAGCGTGGGTCGGTGCCTTCCAGGCGTAGTTCCGATGTCCCGCACCCCGGCAAGGAAAGCAGCAGACGAGCGGCATCCCTGATGCTGTGTGGGTCTGTCTCGTCTGCGATGTTGTACACGGTGCCGGGTGCGCCCGAGAGCATGCAGCGCAGGATGCCGAGCACCGCGTCGGAAACGTAGCACCATGCCCGCACGGGGGAGCCGTCCCCTCGCAGCCGGATGTCCTCGCCGCGCAAAACGGCCGCGACCATATCCGACATCGCCCGCCCATCCTGTGAGAGTGGCATGCCCGGCCCGTAGACGCTCGCCAGCCGCAGGGCGTTCCACGCGAGTCCGTGCTGCGTTTCGTATGCCCCCAGGATGCTTTCTGCCATCCGTTTGGATTCGGGGTAGGCGTTTCTGGGTGACAGGTGGTCGAATCGGCCGTCTGCATCTTCCGAAATGCGTCCGCCTGCAGCATCGGGGGAGGTATTCCCGTAGACTTCGCGGGATGAAAGGAAGACGAGGCGGCGCGTGCCCGAGCGCAAAGCGACTTCCGACAGATCGAGCGCACCCGCCACATTGGCGCGGATGACACCCACCGGATCGTTTTGATAGGCAAAGGGGCTGGACGCACCGCCGGCATGCACGATGAAGTCCGGTTTTGCGCCCAGATCCGGCAGCGGGGCACCGGGTGCGCCGAGTGTTCCTTGGATGAGCCGGATGCCAGCCTGATCCCCAAAGAAGGTCTGCGCTTTCGGAAGGTCGCGAACCAGGGAGACGACGCGGATCTTCGTACCATGCAGCCGGTTTGCCGCGAGCAGGGCGCAGCATAGGTGCCGCGCAGTCATCCCGCCGCCGCCGGCGACGAGCACGCAGGCATCGCTCAGTGCGTCAATCTCGTCGATTGACAGGTCGGTCGCAACTTGGGCGGCATCCTCTTCGATGACGGGGTTTGAAGCGCGCAGGTCGGGCAGGTGTGCCGCGCAGGGGGCACTGTGTGTTCGTTCAGGCATCGCCACTTCCTTCCCCGTGCGCTGCGAGCCAGCCGGCGAAGAAAGCGATGTCGTCCGGATAGGTGATCTTGATGTTCCCGTATGCGCCCTGTACGAGGTGGATTTGGTGCCCGAAGCGCTGCATGAGGGAGGCGGAGCATACCAGCCCGCCGTAGGCTCCGTCCACTGTCCGCATGGCTTCGTGCGCCACTAGGATGTCGCGCAGACGAAATGCCTGCGGAGCCTGCACGCGGAAGGATTTGCTCCGGTCAGGGATGGCATCTACGGTCGCTCCGTCGGACGAGAGCACGCAGGTCTCGTTCGCCGGTGCGCAAGCCACGGCGTTTCCGTGCCTCGTGCAGGCATCGATCAGCCTGTCGATCAGGCTGCCTTCGATGATGGGGCGCACGGCATCATGGATCAAGGCGAGACTGTCTCCGCCCCAGTCCTGTGCGGCGCGTGTCAGGGCACGGTAGATGGAGTCCTGCGCACTATCCCCGCCCGGCACGATGGCGCACAGCTTCCGGATGCCGTGGCGCTCGGCGATCTCTTCCAGCCGCTGCTCGTACCCCTCCAGGCAGGCAGCGTAGATCGCGTCTATCCGACCGTGCCGTTCGAAGTGCTCCAGTGTGTATGCGACGACCGGTTTTCCGCCCAGCTCGATGAACTGCTTGGGTGTCTCCGTGTCGTTCATGCGGCGTCCCGTGCCGCCTGCAAAGATGATGGCTATATTTCCGTTCATGACCAGTTGCTGCCTGTCTGTGCCTCCTCCGCTCGTGTTGCCGATTCCCATGCCGTTGCCCTGTGCCCCTCTGTTCCCGGGGGCTGTGTTTTCCTATCCGTGCCGCCGGCGACCATACTGCCGAGTACGGCTTCGAGCAACCTGTCCGCAGCGTCCCCGGCCGCGTCTTCTTCCACTTCCGCCCAGAGGCTGTTCGCGAGGGCGAGCGTCCGCTCGATTGCGTAGTCCTCTTCCTCCAGCGCCCGGATGAGCGCTTCGAAACTGGCGCAGACCTTCCCCGGCGCCCCTTCCCCGGTGCTCCTGTGCATGCCCCGCGTCAACGCGTAGACCGCTTCATCATAAGTATAGAACAGAATAGGTCTGCGCAACAGGGCAAAATCATAGCAGATGGATGAGTAATCGGTGATGAGCACGTCCGCCGCCAGCAGCAGGTCGCCGACATCCGGATAGGCAGAGACATCCACAATGTTGGCATCAAGGCCGTCGATGGGCGGAGACTGCGTGACATAGGGGTGCATGCGGACGAGCAGGGCACTGTCTTTGCCCAGGAAGTCGTGGAGACGCTGCCAGTCTATGGCGGCATGGTCGTAATAAGCCGCAGACTTGCCGCTGCCCCTGTACGTTGGGGCGAACAGGTAGAGCCGTCGTTCAGACCCGCCCTCGGAAAATACCGGTGCGCGTTCGCCTGCCCAGTTGAGCACGCTGTCGCGCGCAGTGCGGATCTCCGATGTCCCTGCGCGTAGCAGGGGTTTCGCGCGGAGCAGACCGACGGGGAGCACGTCGGCTTCGTGCATGCCGAAGGCCTCCGCATAGACGGGGATCGCGGAAGCGTCTGGCGCGACGGCAGTGCTGTAGCTTCTATGGGCGCGCGAGGCAGGGTAGGGCGACCCAGGCATCCCGAAGCGGCTCCACCCTACATTCTTGAAGCCCAGTCCCGCGTGCCACACTTGGATGAGCTTCGTTCCGGGAGCGGGTCGCAGGACGGAGAAGAGCGAGCTGAAGTTGTCGATAAACACCACATCGTTCCGTGCGACATCGAAGATTGCCTTCAGCCATGGGATCGGGTGCCGGCTCCGCAAGCGCACGTCCCGGAAGGAAAGGCGCATGCGGCAACTCCGATCCATGCCGCGAAGCAGCATTCGGTCTTGGAGTGTCTTGAGGTTGCCCTCAGGCACCGAGGAATGCTCGGAGAGCAGAAGCACGCGCGGTCCCCTGCTGCGCAGAAACGGCTCGGCAACCGAAAAAAGCCCATGCATGAAGCGGTACAGGCAGTTTGCGCATCCCCCTAAGAAGCGGAAGACAGGT
>JAITHG010000019.1 GCA_031280075.1 Eubacteriales Family XIII. Incertae Sedis bacterium
CAACGGCAGAGCAGAGGCAGGCGCACCCGGCACAGATCGCACCCACAGAGACAGAGAGGATCAGGACATGACGAGAACGAACCTAATGAAGCACATCAGCGAACAGTCCACGTGGCGGGAGATCACGGAGGGCGGCTTCGTCTACGGCTCGGGTAATTCCGCATTTTTCAACACGGGCGACTGGCGTACACGTGCGCCGCACTGGCACCCGGACAAATGCCGCCAGTGCCTGCTCTGCTTCCCTGTCTGCCCGGACAGCTCCATCCCCGTCGAAAACAGCAAGCGGCAGCAGTTCGACTTCGACCACTGCAAGGGCTGCGCCATCTGCGCGAAGGTCTGCCCCTTCGGCGCGATCACGATGGCGTCAGGCGCAGAGGCTGACACGGAAGGGGGCAAGGCATGAGCAAGCGCGACAGGATGTCAGGCAACCAAGCAGTCGCGACCGCCACCCGCCAGATCAATCCAGATGTGATCGCGGCATTCCCCATCACGCCCTCGACGGAGATTCCTCAGTACGTATCCTCCTTCAAGGCGGAGGGGCTGATCGACACGGAGTTCATCGCGGTCGAGTCCGAGCACAGCGCGATGTCGGCGTGCATCGGGGCGAGTGCGGCGGGCGTGCGCGCCATGACGGCGACGAGCTCGGCGGGCATGGCGCTCATGTACGAGATGCTCTACATCGCCGCCTCCGACCGCCTGCCCATCGTGCTTGCGGCGGTCAACCGCGCCTTGACAGGTCCAATCAACATCAACGCCGACCACTCCGACAGCATGGGCGCGCGCGACGCGGGCTGGATCCAGATCTACAGCGAGAACGCGCAGGAAGCCTACGACAACATGCTCATGGCAAATCGCATCGGCGAGGATCCGCGCGTGAAGCTGCCCGTCATGGTCTGCCAGGACGGCTTCATCACGAGCCACGGCATCGAGAACATCCTCATCGAGGAAGAAGCGGAAGCACGTGCATTCGTCGGGGACTACCGCCCAGAAAAATTCCTGCTCAACCCGGAGGAGAGCCTCGCGGTGGGTCCCTACAGCGTCTCTCCCTACGTCATCGAGATGAAGCGCGCGGAGCACGAGGCGATGGTGAACGCGAAGCAGGTCATCCTGGAGGTCGCGGCGGACTTCGAAAAGACGTTCGGGCGCAGCTACGGTTTCTTCGAGGCGTACCGCATGGAGGACGCAGAACTGGGGCTGCTGCTCATGAGCTCGGCGGCGGGCACGGCGAAGGACGCGGTGGACAGGCTGCGCGAACAGGGTATCAAGGCAGGGCTCGTGAAGCTGCGCGTCTTCCGCCCCTTCCCGGCGGACGAGCTGGCAGAGATCCTGTCGGGGCTGTCCGCGCTTGCCATCCTGGACAGAAGCGACGGTTTCTCCGCGACGGGCGGACCGCTGAACGCCGAAGTCCGCGCCGCGCTCTACGGACGCGCCCAGACGAAGGTGGCAGGCTATATCTACGGGCTCGGCGGGCGCGACATGCGCGTAGCGGACTTCGAAGCGGTCTTCGGGGAGCTGGAGGCGCTGCTGAAGGGCGCAGAGCTGCCGTATTGCCGCTACCTCGGTGTCCGGGAGTGACAGACGGTCGCCCTTGCGGCTTGACCGGCAATCACTATTATTATAACGATAACAACAATAACAGCAGCAGCAACAGCAACAACAACAACCGCAGCAGCAGCAGCAGCAATAATAATACTAAGCATGCAAGCATGCAAGCAAACAAACAGCCAAGCAAGCGAAACACCTGACAGGAGAACAGAGCCATGGCATATCAGGCATACACACTCAAAGACGTATCAGGCCGTCCGGAGCGCCTCGCCCCCGGGCACCGCATGTGCGCGGGCTGCGGTTCGACGGTGGGGATCCGAGGCGTGCTGCGCGCGCTGCGCCCCGAGGATCGGGCAGTCATCACCTGCGCGACGAGCTGCCTTGAGGTCTCGTCCATGACCTACCCTTACACGGCATGGGAGGATTCCTTCATCCACACCGCTTTCGAGAACGCTGCCTCCACGACGAGCGGGGTCGAGGCGGCCTATACGGCGATGAAGAAGAAGGGCAGACTCGACGAGACGTACAAGTTCATCACCTTCGGAGGGGACGGCGGGACATACGACATCGGCTTCCAGTCGCTCTCGGGCGCGATGGAGCGTGGCACGGACATGGTCTACGTCTGCTACGACAACGAGGCGTACATGAACACGGGCATCCAGCGCTCGTCCTCCACGCCGCTTTACGCCGACACGACCACTTCGGTGGCAGGCAGCAAGTCCGACGGCAAGCCGCAGTTCAAGAAGGATCTGACGCAGATCATGGCGGCACACCACATCCCTTACGTGGCGCAGACCACCTTCGTCGGGAACTTCAAGGACTTGCATCACAAGGCAGAGGCTGCCATCTACACGGAGGGACCGGCCTTCCTGAACATCCTCGCCCCCTGCCCGAGGGGCTGGCGCTACGAGGAATCCCTGCTCATGGACATCTGCAAGGCGGCGGTCGAAAGCTGCGTCTGGCCCCTCTTCGAGGTCATCGAAGGCGAGTGGGTGCTCAACTATGAGCCCAAGAACAAGCTGCCTGTCGCTGAATACCTGAAGATGCAGGGGCGTTTTGCACATCTCTTTGCGCCCGGGAACGAAGCTCTCATCCAGGACATCCAGGACGGCATCGACAGGCGCTGGGAAGAGCTGCGGACACTCTGCGGCGCAGCGTGAGCGTGCCATGCCCCCATCCCCGGCGCATACGATACCGCTGCGATACCCGGTTCTCCTCGTGCACGGTTCGGGTGTCAGGGATCGTCCTTTCGGCTTGATCGATTATTGGGGGCGCATCCCGAAGGCGCTGGCAGACTGCGGCATCCCGGTCTATTATGGGCAGACGGATGCTTGGGGCTCCATCGAGAGCAATGCGGAGTGCATCCGGGGGCGCATCGGGGACATCCTTCGGGATGAGGGCACCGAGAAGGTGAACATCGTCGCGCACTCGCGGGGCGGGCTCGAGGCGCGCCACGCCATCAGCACGCTCGGGATGGCGCATGCCGTCGCCTCGCTGACGACCATCGCAACGCCGCACCATGGCGTGAAGGCGATGAACATAGCCCTCGGGCTGCCGCTGTGGTTTTACCGCCTCGTCGCCTTCGTCGTAGACCGCCTGGCGCGGCTGTTCGGGGACAGGCAGCCGGATTTCTTCACGAGCAGCAGGCAACTTTCGGAGCGGTGCTGCAGGCGATTCAACGAGTGCAACCCGGACAGCCCGGACGTTTATTGCCAGAGTTACGCCGCCAGGATGAAGCACTGTTTTGGCGACCCCTTCTACCTGCTCATGAATCCCTTCATCCGGCTCACCGACGGGGAAAACGACGGGCTGTGCCCTGTAGAGTCGGCGAAATGGGGGGAGTTTCAAGGCGTGGTGGTCTCGCAGGGGCTGCGCGATGTCTCCCACATCGGCATCATCGACCGGTACGGGATCCGCTACAAAGGGTGGGACATCCCGTCCTTCTACGTGGGGATTGTGGAGGCGCTGGCGAGGAAAGGGATGTAGAACGGCGCATCTCATGGTATACTTTATCCCATGTCATACAAGGTAAAGCTCAATATCTTCGAAGGACCCTTCGATCTGCTCGTCTACCTCATCGAGAATGCGGAGATGAGCATCTACGACATCAGGGTGTCAGAAATCACGGCACAGTACCTGCGCTACATCGAACAGATGCGCGAACAGGACGTCATGGTAGGTGCCGAGTTCCTCGTGCTCGCGGCCACCCTCATCGAGCTGAAGTCCAAGATGCTGCTGCCGCGCATCCGGGTGGATGGGGAGATCGAGGAGGATCCGCGCACCGACCTCACCCAGAAGCTTGCCCTGTATACGAAGTACAAGAAGCTGGCCGCCCTGCTCGAGGCGCAGTTGGACGAGGCGGCGCTGAAGCATACGAAGCCGCAGGAGGATCTCAGCCCCTTCACGGGGGAGCCGGACGAGTTCCTGCGAATGGATGTCCAGCAGTTCGTGGCAGCGTTCAAGGCGTTTTTGTACAAACGGCAGAAGGGCGAGGAGCTGCAGCGGATCCAAGACCGCATCGCGCACGAGCGCATGACGGTCGCAAACAAGAAGAACATCATCGGCCGCCTGCTCGCTAAGGCGAAGGACGGCGTGCTGCGCTTCCGCGAACTGCTCGCGGCAGGGCAGGAGCGCTACGACAAGGTCGTCACCTTCGTGTCCCTGCTCGAGATGGCGAAGGCGGGGCTGCTGCGCGTGGGGCAGGAAGGCAATTTCACGGAGATCGCCGTGTATCCGCCGGACGCGCCTGCTGATGAGGTCATTGGGACGGCAACCGCTGGGACGGTAGCCGCAGGGACGGAGGCCGCAGCAACAACTGCCGCAGAAGCAGAAGAAGAACCGGCGCAGGCAGGGGCGGCAGACGGAAAGGCAGGGCAGTGACATGCCGACAGAAAAGGCGATCAAATCCGCGTTCGAATCGATGCTCTTCGTCTGGGGCGAACCGCTCGACCCGAAGATCGCGGCGAACGCGATGGGAATCGAAAAATCCGAGGCGACGGAGCTCTTCCGGAAGCTCATGCACGAATACAGCGCGCGCGAAAGCGGCATCCGCATCCGCGAGGTGGGCGGCATGTTCCAGCTCGTCACCGATGCAAACAACCATGACTACATCCGGGCGATCTGCACGCCTGTGCGCGAGCGCAGGCTCTCCCAGGCTGCCCTGGAGACCCTCGCCATCGTCGCCTACCGGCAGCCCGTGACAAAGAGCGAGATAGACTCCATCCGGGGTATCAAGAGCGAGCGCGTGCTCGACGGGCTCATGAACAAGGGGCTGGTCGAGGAGCGCGGGCGCGCCGACCAGGTGGGGCGCCCCATCCTCTACGGGACGACATCCGCCTTCCTGGAACACCTGGATCTGAAAAACCTGAAGGAGCTGCCCGAGCTCGACGACCTGGAGACCGCCGTCCGCCTCGAGGGGCAGGACGAGGAGGTGGATCCGCGCCAGACGCGGCTCGACCTCGCCCAGGTGGGGGCACCTGCCGAGCAGCGCGCGGATCCGCCCGCCGTGGCACCTGCCCCTGCCGAAGCAGCAGCCCCGGGCGAACCAACACAACCCGAGGTCTGACATGCCCCCGCCTGCACCGCAGCACAGCATCCCCAAACTGCCCCTCGCCGGCGCGGACATCCGCCTCGTCGCCACCGACCTGGACGGCACGCTCCTGAGCCCGGAAATGCGCGTCACGGTCGAAAACCGCGCCGCCCTTGAGCGCTGCTCCGCCCGGGGCATCGAAATCGTCGTGGCGACCGGGCGCTCCCTGCGCTCCATCCCGGACGAAGTCCGCTCCATCCACGGGCTCCGGTGGCTCGTCTGCGCGAACGGCGCGAAGATCTACGACAACGATACCTTCGAGACCGTCTACGCCGACTGCCTAGACCCGCATGCCATCGAGAGCGTCTGGCCACTCATCCAGGACACACGGCTCATGAAGGAGGTCTTCTGGGAGGGGATTCCCTACACGCAGGCCGCCGCCATCGAGGATCCCGGTCGCTTCGGCGTGCCGCGCACCTTTCACGACTACGTCCGCAGTACGCGCATGCCGGTGCCCGACATCGCGGCCTTCACAGAGCAACACATTGCGGAGATCGAAAACATCAACTTCATCCACCGGGACGAGGCGCACCGCGTCCAGCTGTTGCATGAGTTGGCTGTAAACGACGGTCTCTATACCCTGACGACCTCGCTCCCCTTCAACTACGAGATCGGCGGCGCGGATACGAGCAAGGCGCACGCACTCGCGCAGCTCTGCGAAAGGCTCGGCATAGAGCGCCGACAGACCCTGTGCATAGGGGACAACAACAACGATGTTTCCATGCTTTCCTTCGCAGGCATCGGTGTGGCTATGGGAGACGCGAGCGAAGCCGCAAAGGAGGCGGCAGACTTCATCACGCTGGACTGCGAGGAGGACGGGGTCGCGTTTGCCATCCAAGTCCTTGTAGAATAACGGTCAATCTGTAGAATAATGTAAACAGTGCCTGAGTTTCCCTACGGTTCATCAAATCTTCAGGCAGCCCATTTTTTCTTCATAATACCCATCGGCAAGTGATACCAACGCTTCCGAAAAACATGTGGTTCTGCAAGTTTGCCTGTCACCTTTTTGTAATGGTTTGCTCCGTTGACATCCCCTATATGGTGTGTTAAAAATAGTATCGCACCATAGATGTTGTTGCTGCGGAGAGTGGAAGACGCAGTGGGTGCATTGGGAAAAACCGCCTGCTTCGCCGAAGGTCGCGAGGGGCAAGAAGGGGCAGGGGCGAGGAGCCCGTCGGCATTTTATTGGATGATTGTTTTTTGGAAGAGCAGCGGGGCAGGTATTGCTGACCGCAAAAACAGCCGAAGCCGCACGGGGTGCCGCCATACAGCAGGAATTTGTAGGAATTGGACACGGGAGAAGGTCGATCATGTTTACAACCATTCGAAAGAGAGACGGCAGGGAGGTTCCCTACGATATCGCAAAGATCACGGGGGCGATCGAGAAGGCCATGGCGGCATGTGGGCGTACCGACCTGCACAAATCGGCAGATCTGGCACAGGAGGTCGAAGGGCGGCTCGTGCAGAAATACGGAACGGAGTCGCCGGACATCGAGGCCATTCAGGATTGCGCCGAGTCCGTCCTCATGGACAAGGGCTACCCGGTCGTCGCAAAGCGCTACATCCACTACCGCGATGACAGGAGCCGCAGCCGCGAGAAGAACACCCCCCTCATGCACGCCCTCCACGAGCTGACCGTCAAGGACGCGGCGGGCAGCAACATGAAGCGCGACAACGCGAACATCGATGGCGACACCGCAATGGGCGTCATGCTCAAGTATGGCTCGGAGAGCGCCAAGGACTATTATAAGAAGTTCATCCTGTCCCAGCAGCAGTCGGATGCCCACCAGAGTGGTGACATCCATATCCACGACTTCGATTTTTATGCCCTGACGACGACCTGCTGCCAGATCGATGTGCTGAAGCTCTTCGACGGCGGCTTTTCGACGGGGCACGGGCACCTGCGCGAGCCGAACAGCATCCACAGCTATGCGGCGCTCGCCTGCATCGCCATCCAGTCCAACCAGAACGACCAGCACGGTGGGCAGAGCATCCCGAACTTCGACTTCGGTCTCGCACCCGGCGTGCGCAAGACGTACAAGAAGATCTACATCCTCAACTTCATCAAGGGGTTGCGCCTGCTCGCGCCCGAGTCCGGTCTTTCGGACGACGATGTGAAGGACGTGTTCAAAGGGCTTGCGCAGAGCGACCACTACACGCCGCGCCTGCGCATGAACGGGGAGTACAAGGCGGCGGAGACCCGCGCCTTCACGGAAGCGACGGACGGGGCAGTCTCGGAGGACGCGCTCGGTCGCGTCCACGATTTCGCCGTGCAGGCGGCGGAGAACGAGACGGAGCGGGAGACCCTACAGGCGATGGAGGCCCTCGTGCACAATCTCAACACGATGCACTCGCGCGCCGGAGCGCAGACCCCTTTCTCCAGCATCAACTACGGTACGGACACCTCCCCGGAAGGTCAGCTCGTGACGAAGTGCGTCATGCTGGCGACGGAGTCGGGGCTGGGCGGCGGGGAGACGGCCATCTTCCCGATCCACATCTTCAAGGTGAAGGAGGGGGTCAACTACAACGAAGGCGACCCGAATTATGACCTGTTCAAGCTGGCCTGCCGCGTGAGCGCCAAGCGCCTGTTCCCGAACTTCGCCTTCATTGACGCGCCCTTCAACCTGCGTTACTACAGGGAGGGGCATCCGGAGACGGAGGTCGCCTACATGGGCTGCCGGACGCGTGTGCTCGGCAATACCTACGACAAGGAAAATGAAGTCGCCTTCGGGCGAGGCAACCTGAGCTTCACATCCATCAACCTGCCGCGCATCGCCATCAGTTCCGGCGGGAATCTGGAATGGTTCTTCGGGGAGCTCGAGCGGAAGCTCGACTTCGTGACAAGCCAATTGCTTGACAGATACCGGA
>JAITHG010000040.1 GCA_031280075.1 Eubacteriales Family XIII. Incertae Sedis bacterium
CCCCCTCGCAGCGCAGCACGCCGCCGAGCCGCCCCGTCCGCTCGCAGAGGATGACCTCGTGGCCGCGCTGTGCGCAGGTGAGCGCAGCCTGCATCCCGGCCGGACCTCCGCCGATGACGAGGACGCGCTGCCGCTTCGGCGCAGAAGTAGCACTGCGCAGCTCGATGTCGTAGCCCTGTTCGGGATTGACGGAACAGGTGTAGAATCCGGTAGGCAGGAGCACGGAAAAACAGTTCAGGCAGCGCAGGCAGGGGCGGATGTCATCCTCCCTGCCCATGCGGGCCTTGTTGGGCAGATCCGGATCCGCGATGAGGGAGCGCGCCGACTCGACGACATCCGCACGGCAGCTTGCAATGATCTCCTCCATCTGCGCCGGGTCGCCCAGCGAGCCGACGGTCGCCACGGGAATGTCCACGTGCCGCTTTACTTCCGCCGCGTAGTGCACATTGACCCCCTCTTCGAGGAACATGCTGGGGTGCGTCACTGTGAACACTTCATCTACGTCGTAGTTGCCCGTGGATACGTGGATGAGGTCGATGTAAGGCTCGAAGGCCTTTGCGAAGGCAACGCCCTCATCGATTCCGTAGCCACCCTCATAGGCCTCCGAGCCCGAGATGCGAACCTCGACAGGGAAGCGCGGTCCCACATGCCTGCGCACCGACTCCAGGATGGCCAAGGGCAGCCGCATGCGGTTTTCGAAGCTGCCGCCCCACCTGTCCTTCCGGTTGTTCGTCAGCGGCGACATCCACTGGTGGAGCAGCCAGCCGTGCCCCGCGTGCAGCGTCACCATGCCAAACCCCACGCGCTTGGCGAAGCCTGCGGCGCGCCCCCACTGCTCGATGGTCTCTTCGATGATGTCTTCCGGCATCGCTGGCACGAGCCGCCCGTCATGCTCGCCTTCGACAGGTGCGTAGGCGACACCCGGGATAGCCCAATGGCGGTTTGCTGCCCAGCCGGCGTGCTGCAGCTCAGCCGAGCAGACAGCCCCGTGCCGCTGCACGATGTTGCACAGACGACCAAGGCTGTTGGCTGCCCTTGGGTTGTCCAGAACAAGGTGTTGGTCACCGTGCTTGCCCAGGGCATCCGACACGCAGGTCTCACCGACGCAGACAGATGCCGCGCCGCCCAGCGCCTTGCGCTCATAGTAAGCGCAGCCGTCCGGCGTGATGAAGTCTTCCCCCATGAAGTCGCGGAAGCCAGTCGGCGAAGCGAATATCCTGTTCCGGAAGATCGTGTCGCCGAGCCTGATCGGCTCGAACAGATGCGGGTATTTGATACGATCCACTGTCTTTCCTCCTTTCAGGCGCGCCGATCCGGTCGTTGCGCCTCCCCTGCCAGCCAGCGCTGCCGTGCCCCCGCGCTGAGGTAGTCCACACTGAGCGCGATGATCAGCAGAACGCCCTGCGCGATCAGCTGGTAGAATGTCGGCAGACCTACGCCTGTCAGCCCGTTTGAGAAGGCGTTGAGCAGCACGAGCCCGATGAGGCAGCCGCCCATGCCGCCTACGCCGCCTGCGAACGAAACGCCCCCCAGCACAGCCGCCGTGATGGCCTCCAGCGCTCCCGTGGAGGCCGCTGCAGGGTTGGCCACGTGCATCCTCGACATCAGGCAAATCCCCGCAAGCGCGGCGATGATGCCGTTGTTCACGAACACAGCGGTCGTGATCCGCTTTGGGCTGATGCCCGCCAACCGTGCAGCCGCGCGGTTTCCGCCCACCATGTACACCTTGCGCCCTACATCGGTGTACTTTAGAATGAAGGCGTAGAGGGCGATGACGACCAGCGTGAGAACAAAGGGAACGGGGATGATCCCCGCGAGCGCCGTCCCGCCCAGCTTCAGGATCGCCCCGTTCACGCTGATCCCCTTCGCGTCCGTCAGGAAATATGCCAATCCCGTATAGACCGATGCCATGCCGATCGTTGCGATGAAGCTCATCAAATTCATCGCATTGACGAGGAAGGCGTTGAACAGCCCCGCGAGCGCGCCGAAGAGCAGCGCACAGCACACGGCTACCGGGATCGGCAGCCCTGCCTGCAGGCAGAAGGCGCACACGATGCCCGCAAACATGGCCACCGCCCCGGAGGAAAGATCGATCTCTCCGCTGATAAGCAGGATCGCCATGCCTGCGCTGAGCATCCCGGACAGACTCATCGCATTCATCATCGAGCGGATGTTGTTGCCGCCCAGATAGGTATTCTTCAGCAGGAAGAACACCAGGAAGACGACGAAGACCGCCAGGAGCAAGGCCGCGTACTTCGACCGAAAGGCATGCCGCACCATGGCCTGCGCTCTCATGGCTTCGTCTCCCCGCCCTCCGTCCCATGCGCGGGACGTATGCGCTGCCTGCCGCGCCGGACGACGAAGAAGTCCACCATGAGCGCCACAACCAGGAGGGCACCCGAGGCTGTGGTCTGCAGGTAGGCATCCATCCCGAGCAAGGTCATCGCATTGTTGAAACTGCCCAAGATCAGCAGCCCCACGAAGGCTCCCGACATGCCGCCGATGCCGCCGCCGAAGGATATGCCGCCGAGCACGGCGGCAGTGATGCCCGAAAACTGGTTCTTCGTGATCCCTGTCGCGTTCGCCGACCCCACCCTCGACATCAGTAGGATGCCAGCGATTGCCGCAAGGGCGCCGGAGTTCGCGAACAGGGCGTACATGAGCCGCTTCGGACGCAGTCCCGCAAGCCGGGAAGCCTCCGGATTCGCCCCGACGAGGTACACGCTCCTGCCGAAGCGCGTCCGGTTCAGCAGCAGGGCGTAGACGACAAAGGCAGCCACGATCAATACGACGGAATAGGGGATGTAGCCGAAGAAACGCCCCCCACCGACAAAGGTCAGCACCTCGTCCAACACGGGAACCGGCCTCGAGTTGCAGATCAGATAGGAAAGCCCCTCGGTCACCTGCGCCATCGCAAGGGTCGCGATAAAGGACTGGAAGTGCAGCTTGTTGATGAGAAAGGCGTTCAGCAACCCGATGAGCCCACCGAGCAGGGTCGAGACCAGGACACCCACCCACCACGGCGCGCCGTCCCTGACCATAACCGCGCACAGGAGGGCGCACATCGTGCCGACCCCGCCTGCAGAGAGGTCGATGTGACCGGCGATCATCAGCGCGCCCGCACCGACTGCAAGCAGTCCGATCACGGATGTGGTCTGAAAGATATTGCTGATGTTCAAAAGGGCCACAAACTGCCCCTCCGTGAGCACTGAAAAGACGATGGTGAGAAGCGCCAGAAAGGCGAGCAGCACGAATAGCTTCGACTTGAGGATGCCTATCAAGGGAGAATCATGGCTCATGAGGCCTGATCCCCTTCGTGCATGGCGAGAGCCAGCACCCGTTCCTCCGTCGCCTCGGTGCGGTGCAGCGAACCGGCAATCCTTCCGCCGCGCATGACGTAGACCTTGTCGGCGATGTTGATGACTTCTGTCAGCTCGCTGGAGATGAAGATCACGCCTATGCCCTGCTGCGCGAAATCGCAGACCATCTGGTAGATCTCCGCCTTCGTTCCCACGTCGATCCCCTTCGTCGGCTCGTCGAGGATCAAGACCTTTGTGACCATCCTCTCGTTCGTCCAGCGCCCTAGGATTACCTTCTGCTGGTTGCCGCCTGAAAGCTCCGCGACCTTCTTGTCTGTGGTCGGCGTCTTGATGCCATATTTTGTGACGGCGGTGTCAGCCAGGTCGCTCTCCGCACGTCTGTCAAGAAACAGCATCCTCCGGACTTTCTCCAAAACCGGGATGCTCACGTTGTCCTTGATGGAGCGCTGCAGTACCAGACCCTGCTCCTTCCGATCCTCGGGACACAGAGCGATGCCGGCA
>JAITHG010000197.1 GCA_031280075.1 Eubacteriales Family XIII. Incertae Sedis bacterium
GTGGACGAAGAAGGGCTCTGTGCCATCGGCTTTGCGCTTGCACAGATCCATTTTCCGTCTGACCGGGAGGCGCTCACCCGCGCGCGCGACAGGCTCATCTTTGAGGAGCTGTTTCTCCTGCAGGCAGGGCTGGCATTCTTGAAAAACGAAGGCGCGTCCGAGGGGGGCGAGGACAGTGGCATCGCCTTCGGTGCCGATGCCAGACCTGAGGATTTCGAAAGCCTGCTGCCCTTCGACTTCACGGGCGCGCAGCGCAGGGTGGTGCAGGAGGTGTATGCGGACATGGAGGCAGCGCGTGCGATGAACCGCCTCATCCAAGGAGATGTAGGCTCGGGCAAAACAGCTGTCGCAGCGGCGGCGGTCTACAAAGCGGTGCGCAGCGGCTGTCAAGCGGCGCTCATGGCACCGACGGAGCTGCTGGCAAAGCAGCATTGTGCAGAACTTTCCCACCTGTTCGGGGAGAGCGGGGTTTGCGGCGTGTCCTTGCTGACCTCAGGCATGGGCGCAAAGGCGCGCGGCGAGGTGCTGGCAGGGCTGCGGGACGGGACGACTGGGCTTGCTGTCGGCACGCATGCGCTGCTGCAGGAGGATGTCTCCTTCGCCCGGCTCGGTCTGGTCATCACGGACGAACAGCACCGCTTCGGCGTGCGGCAGCGCGTCGGTCTGGCGCGGAAAAACCGGGACGCGGATGCCCCGCGCCCCGACGTGCTCGTCATGACGGCGACGCCGATCCCGCGCACGCTCGCCTTCGTCCTCTACGGCGACCTCGACATCTCCGTCATCGACGAGCTGCCGCCCGGCAGGAAGAAAGTCGTAACGAAGGCGGTGGGCAGCGCCCGGCGCGGTCGTGTCTACGACTTTGTGCGCGGAGAGATCGAGGGCGGGGGGCAGGTCTATGTCGTCGCGCCCCTCATCGAGGACGGGGAAGGGGAGCTGGCGGGGATGCTGCGCTCGTCCGAGAGCCTGCATGCGGAACTGTCCCAGCGCTTCGCGGGGCACGAGGTGGCGCTCCTGCACGGGGCGATGAGACAGGACGAGAAGGATGCCGTCATGCAGGGCTTTTCGGAGGGACGGATCTCTGTGCTCGTCTCGACGGTCGTCATCGAAGTGGGCGTCAACGTCCCGAATGCGACCGTCATGGTCGTGGAGAACGCGGAGCGCTTCGGGCTGGCGCAGCTGCATCAGTTGCGGGGGCGCGTGGGGCGGGGCAGGGCGCAGTCCTGGTGCATCCTCGTCTCCGACAGCGAATCGCAGGAGGCGCGGCAGCGCATGGAGACGATGGAGCAGACGGACGACGGCTTCGCCATCGCAGAGAAGGATCTCGCCATGCGCGGACCGGGCGAGCTGTTCGGGACGCGGCAGCACGGCATCCCCTCCCTCCGAATCGCCGATCTGTCGAAGCACGTCCGCACGGCGGCGCGTGCACGCGATGCCGCTGCGCATCTGCTTGCGGGGGATCCGGGGCTCGAAGCGCCGGCGCACTACCTGCTCCGGGAGACCATTCTGACCCTGTTCCAGGACGTGCGGGAGATGGGCATCTGATGCGTGTGATCGCAGGGGAATTTCGCGGCAGGAGGCTGCTCGCCCCGGAGGGGCAGGATGTCCGCCCCACGTCCGACCGGGTGCGGGAGGCGATCTTCAGCATGCTCGGGGAAGCGGTGGAGGGTGCATCCTGCCTGGATCTGTTTGCGGGGACGGGCGCGCTCGGCATCGAGGCCCTCTCGCGCGGGGCGACCAGCTGCGTCTTCTCGGATGCTTCAAGGCGCAGCATCGCGCTGTTGCACAACAATTTGAAGTCCCTACAGGTGGCAGACAGGGCGGACGTGCTGTCCGCAGATTACCGACAGGCGCTCCGCAAGCTGCGTGACAAGGACGCGCAGGTGGGCATCGCCTTCGTCGACCCTCCTTATGCCGCAGGATATTACCGACCCGTAATGCAAATGCTTGCGGATTATGGTATCATTCTTATAGGAGGGCTTGTCGTGGTGGAAAGCGATGCGCGGCGACGCGCCGACATCGACGTGGACGGGTTCTCCATCATCAGGGAGAAGACCTATGGAAAGGTCGCCGTCGACATCTACGAGTGGGTAGGTGTGTGAGGGAGCATAAGAACAACCGTGAAAGGATGCCGGATGACATACGGTAAAATGCTGTACGCTGGAAGCTTTGACCCGATTACGAATGGGCATCTGGATGTGATCAGGCGGGCATCAAGGCTCTGCGGTACCCTGATCATCGGCGTGCTGAAAAACTCGACAAAGCTGACGAAATATACGATTGGCGAACGCATCGAGATGATCCGCAAAGCGACGGTCGGCATGGAGAATCTTGAGATCGACACCTTCGACGGGCTGCTTGCCGACTACGTGCTCTCGAATGATATCCAGACCGTGGTGCGAGGGCTGCGAGCGGGCATCGACTTCGAATACGAGATTTCGATGGCTCAGATGAATGCGAGACTATACAGGGACAGGGCGGAGACGATCTTCCTGATGACAGACCCATCGCACTCGTTCATCAGCTCAAGCATCGTCAAGGAAGTCTTTTCGTATGGCGGGGATATCGGTGGGCTTGTCCCTCCGACAGTCTATGCATATATGAAACAATTATCGGACAATGATCCAAAGGAGAGAGAACATGCAAGTCCTTGATTTACTAGACGAAATTGAAGAGATCTGCGAAACAAGCGCAAAGATGCCGCTCGTGACGAGCAAGATCGTCATCGACAAATCGGAGATGCTCGAAATCGTGAAGGACATACGGCAGGCGCTGCCGGACGAGATACAGCAGGCGCAGTTCATCAAGAACGAGCGGCAGCGCATCCTAGACGAGGCGAAGCACGAGTATGAGCTGCTCATCCGCGACGCAGAGAAGCAGGCGGAGATCCTTGTCGACCAGCACGAGATCACGGAGCAGGCAAAGCAGCGCGGGCGGGAGATCATGCAGGGTGCGGAGAGCAACGCCAAGCACCTGAAGATGAGCACCTTCGAGTACATAGACAAGATCCTCTTTGATTTCCAGGAGAAGATGGACCTGCTGAATGGAAAGTACTTTGGTGAGATGTTCGGAAACCTTCAGCAGACCTTTGAGGCCATCAATGCCAAGCTTCTCGAAAACCGCAACGAGATCAAGGAACTTGCCTACAAGACACAGGTAGAAGAGCGGTAGCCGGAGTGTCGGCTTCGTCCAAGCGGCAGGGTGGCGTGATCGGTATCATCGCGGAGTACGACCCGTTCCACAATGGACACGCTTGGCACCTGGCGCAATCGAAAAGCCTGACAGGGGCGGACACCTCTGTCTGTGTCATGAGCGGTGCGTTTGTCCAGCGGGGCGGTCCTGCCCTGTTTTCAAAGAGAATCCGTGCAGAAGCGGCAGTCCGGAACGGAGTG
>JAITHG010000269.1 GCA_031280075.1 Eubacteriales Family XIII. Incertae Sedis bacterium
AGTGCACCCTCCGTCACAAGCCAGTCCCCCAGCATGTAGACGGGAACGATCAGAACGCCCAGCAACAGGTACTGAAAGACCTTGAGCCTGCCCAGCACCGCCCCCATCGCGATGAGCGCCGCCGCAGCCGTGAATTCTGCGAACAGGACGGACTCTATCGTGTAGACGGGCAGGCTCTCCGAGGACAAAATCCCGAAACGTTTCAGCAGCATGTACAGTGGAAGGACGCTTGCCACCACGATGTACGTGCCCGTCAACGCCGAAAAGCCGTTCTTTTTCACAAACACCATCAAGAACCCAAAGCCTAGGAGCAGCATCGCCAGTATCCCGATCATAAAGTGGTACTGGCTCATCTCCCATGCAAACTCGTCCATCGCAACCTCCATTTGTCAAAACAATAATTTGATTCCTCAATCGATCCCCATTGTACCGTCTGGCTTCATGTTTGTCAATTATTTATCAATTACTGGAATGAGTGCGAAAAGAGCGAAAAGAGCGCCTTTATCGGCTGTGAAACCTCCCTGCGTGTTGGGCAATTTGCTCGGAGATGCATGACTTAGTTACAGGTATTTTCCTCAAACTCGCTAATGGTCAATATCTCCGGGCGCGGTAAGTCAAGTCCAGCAAAATCCTTGTCACCTGTGACAAACACATCGACATCGGCAATGATGGCGGAAGCTAAATTGGGATAGTCTTTCTTGTCGCGGATTTTTGGATATATGCCCTCGTCTATTTCTGACGGGGTATAGGCAAGTTCATAGCTCAAGGATGTAAGGAATCGCTCTATTGCAGACTTCCTGTCTGAAAACTTGAGTTCCATCACTGTCCAAAGCTCATCGACGATGCGGCTGGACAAAACAATATTGTATGCTTCGGCAATTTGAAGCGCAAGATGGGATGTTCTCTTCCCTGCAAACAAGCCGGCAGAGATGAGGATGTTTGTGTCAAGCATTACCCTCATTCTGATCCTCCCACATTTTGCCGCGCACCTGTTTCACCAAATCCACGACATCCTGCTCCGATTCAAGCCCCGCCTTCTCGGCTTCACCTGCCATTTCGCGTTGAAAGTTCTCAAACGCAAGGCGGTTGGAGTTAAGGATGATAATGTTGTCGCCTTTTTCCATGAACACAACCTTGTCGCCTTCTTTCAGCCCAAGTCGCTTGCGGATTTCTACGGGGATTGTCACCTGACCCTTGACGGATATTCTCGCAACGTCCAACATGACAGCAACCTCCCTTGCATGGTTTTCTTTACTTATACTACATTCCTTACTCTATTATATGCTGTTCTATGCAGACAATCAAGGCCAAGGGAGCATTGCTTGATGCTGTCAGGCACAATTGGTTGCTGTTCACTCTACAACAGGGTCTGAACAGTAACACGAACCCCGAAAATAGGACTGCCACCCAGGGGAACCCTCAGGGTGGCAGTCGGGTAGCAATCGGGTGGCAGTCGGTGCGCGGGTCTGCGGGATCAGTCGGTCGCTTCGAAGATGATCTCACCTGCGCGGATGGTGCGCAGGACCTGCATCTCATGGATGGACGGGTCGTCTGCGCAGTCGTAGGGGTTTCTGTCCAGGACGACCAGGTCTGCGTCCTTGCCCAGCTCGATGCTGCCCTTGCGCCCCTCCAGCCCTGCAGCGTATGCCGCATTGATCGTGACCATCCGGATGGCATCGTCGAGCGGGGCGTTGCGGATGGGATTGGGACCGTTGACGACAGCCGCGATGTCTGCGAGCGGGTCTACCGCCGTGACCGGGCAGTCGGAGCCGGCGCAGACGATGCAGCCTGCTTCGACCAGTTTGTGGAAGGGATCCCAGCGGTCAGCCCCCTCTCTGCCGAACATGTACTCGAATTCGCCGCCCTTCGCCCGATCCCAGTAATACGTGAAGCCAGGCTGGATGGAGAGCACGAGCCCCAGATCCGCCGCCATCGCGATCTGCTCGTCCGTCGGATAGGAGAAGTGCTCGATGCGGTGCCGCAGATCCTTTCGCCCCTGTTCCATGAACACGCGGTGGTAGGTCCAGATGAGCTGGTCGATGGCGCGGTCGCCGAGCGCGTGCAGCGTGCACTGCATGTCATTTTCGTGCGCCTTCCGGACGACCTGATAGACCTCTTCGTCGTTGTGATACAGCACGCCGCGCAGGGCGGGCGCGCTCTTGTAGGGTGCGAAGTTCGCCATCGTGTACTCAAAGGACGCGCCGTCCAGGGTGAGGCACCCGCCTACGCGGGGCAGCCCCATGCCCTGCGCCTTGTCCACGTCCCAGGTCTGGTAGAACACGACCATCTCGATCGGCAGCGCGGAAGCCCGCGATGTGATGAGCGCCATATCGCGGTCGTCCTTGACGAACATGCCGAACAGACCGTGCATGGTCGTCACGCCCTTGGAAGCGGCGTTGTCCGCGCAGTCCATGATGTACTGCCACAGAGCCTCGTCCGGCAGGTCGCCGAGCGCGTTTGCGCATGCAAGGAAGGATGACTCGTCCGAGGAATACACACCCGTGATGTCCCCGCCGTCGCGCTCGACCCCGGGCATGTCCCCCGGCACGGCGCACACCTCCATGGCGCTGGTGTTCACGGCGCAGCCATGCAGCGTTGCCGCCAAGACCATCACCTTCTTGCCGTGCGAGACCGCGTCCAGCTCAAAGCGTGTCGGGTACCGCTGCTCGCTGACGTTCTGCGTGACGTAGTTCATCGCGAAGATCCACGCCTGTGCATCCGGCGCGGACGCGCACGCCGCTTCGATCCGCTCCAGCACCTCCGCGACGGTGCGCGCGTCTTCGAGCGGCACCGCACTGAGGCTCAGCCCCGCAGGCATGACATGGACGTGGCAGTCCATGAGCCCCGGCAGGACAGTCCTGCCAGCCAGGTCAATGACCCGGCTGGCAGTTTCTCCTTCAGGTTCGGCGTTGCCCAAACCCGCGATTGTCCCGTCTTTTATGCCAACCCAATGGCAGACGGTCATGTGCTTGTCTACAGTGATAACGGTTCCGTTCTTCAGCAATAAGTCGTAGTTCATAGATCCCTATATCACTCGCTTGGAATACACTTCTTTGTACGTCTTGATGGTGCTAAACAGCTCGTCCACGCGCTTGTAGGGCTTGAACGCGAGACCGCAGACCAGGACGATGAGCGCGTTGACGAACACGCCGATGATGCCTGCAGACCAGCCGCCTGCCCAGCCGATGGCAGCCGGGGCGAAGGAGCCGATCAAGGCGATGGCACAGCCGACGATGAAGCCGGTCGATACGCCCTGGATATTGGCGCGCCGCCAGAACAGACCGATGAAGATCGCCGGGAACGCCTGCACGCTGCAGTCATACATGACGATGGAGATGAACATGAGGTTCGGGATGTTCTGCGTCGCGATGATGATGGAGACGATGCCGACGATGACCGTCAGGATGCGGGCGGCCTTGAAGAGGCTGTCGCGCGTCAGCGTGGGTCTGACCGTGCCGCAGATGTCCTTCGAGATGAGCACGGATGCGGTGTTCAGCACGGCGGAGATGGTGGACATGCACGCCGCGAGCGCGAGGATGCCCATCAGCCCGACCATGACCGGTCCGCCAAACTTCGCGGAAACCCAGAATGCCGCGCTCTGCGGATCTGCCGGGAAGTCCGGGAAGCTCGTGAGCCCCAGCCCGAGCGTGAGGACGGTGAAGCCGATCAGGATGCCCGCGATCGGTGCGACCAGCACGGATTTCTTGACGGTTCTCGAGCTGTCCGCCCTGTAGATGGTGGCAAACACGCCGGGCAGGATGTAGCCCCCGAGCGTGCAGGTGATGACGACGGAGAACCAGTACTTGCCTCCGAGCGCGCCGAGTGTGAGCAGCTCGCTGTTGAAGCTCTCGACGAGGTCGTACATGTCGCCGAGCCCGCCGTAGGTCTTGACGATGAGCCAATAGACGGCGACGACACCAACGACGGTGAAGGTGATGCCCTGCACGAGACCGCCGACAGCGGAAGCGCGCGAACCGCCGAGGAAGCAGTATGCGATGACGAAAACGGAGACCACGATCAGCCCGATGTTGAATCCGACCGACTGATAGGTCGCCGCCTGCACGACGTAGCCGATCGACTTGATCTCAAGAATCAGCCACGGCGA
>JAITHG010000012.1 GCA_031280075.1 Eubacteriales Family XIII. Incertae Sedis bacterium
CGGGTGAGCAGGAACACGGCTGCGGGCACCAGGGACATGAGGAGGAAATAGAGGACTGGGTTGTCCTCGGCATCGCGCAGGACATCGCCGCCCGGCGGCGCGGCGCTGCGTGCCCACAGGGCGAAGGTGGCACAGGCGAGCACGAGAAGCAGTGCGCCGGCACGGATGGTGCGACGGCTGTATGCCGCCGCGAAGAGCAGGGCGCAGGCGGCTGCGGAGAATGCGACGGGGAGGATCCAGCTGTCTGCGAGCTGCGCGGGGATGTAAAACCCGTCCACGATGCAGGCGCACAGGCTCACGGCGATGGCGACGCAGAGGAGGAAGTCGGGCAGGCTGCGCTGGGCATAGCGTCTGATCACGGCGCACCCCCTGCCCCGGATGCCGCTCCGGACACCTCGCCAGGCATGGCGCTTGACACCGCGCCAGGCGCAGTGCATGACACCGCGCTTGACACCGCTCCGATGAATCCTGCGACCATCCCCGGCGTGAAGCAGTGGCAGGGGATCCCTTCGAACTCCAAGGCGCGCACTGCCTTTTGCACCAGCCTGCGCCCGGCTTCGTCCCCATCCTCCGGCTGGACGGCGATGAGCAGCGGATGCCGACGTGCCCGCCGCAGCTCGATCAGGGCATCCGCCGTCCCCTGCGTCACGTGCGCCGTGCAGAAGACGATGTTGCCGTGCGTATACCGCGCCATGCCCTCTTCGCGCAGCATGGCGATGCCTGCCTCCGCCTCCGCCCCCGTGCCCACGTGGATGCGGGGCATGTCGGCGATCAGTTCTGCACTCTCGTGCATACGCCCCCGGCTGTACCGCCTGCGCCGCCCGTACCTGTCCGTATAGACGATCTCGCAGTCCGTCCCAAGCCCCTCGGCGCGGTTTCCGACCGAAAAGGCGGCTTCGACCAGCGTGTCGTAGATGTCCATGAGCGTCTCTGCGGGATAGGGGGGAGAGCAGAGATCCAGGAAGATGGTCACACCCGTCGTCCCGTAATTCTCGTACTGTTTTGTCAGGTAATTCTCTTGACGGGCGGAGAGCTTCCAGTGGATCGTCTTGATCGGGTCGCCCATCACGTATTCGCGCACCCCGGTGTAGTCGGAACCCTCCGCAGAGATCGGGACGAGCTGCCTCTCGCTCTCCGTGAGCACCGCTTCGGCAAAGTGCAGATTCTCCATCGGGAAGATGCGCGGGCGCACGTCCACGCGGCAATGCAGTCTGTTTTCGAGCGTGCAGGAAAACAGCCCCAACGGATCGTGGAGGACGACGCGCCGCAGCCCTGCCTCATACGTGCCGATGTGGTCGAAGCGCAGATCCATGCCGAAGGCGCGCCGCTCGCGCGGGGCGAGCGTGACCGTCGCTGTGTTCAGCACATCGTCCCCGCCGAAGAGATCAGAGATGTAGAAGACGACCTCGACCCGCGGGAACACGAGCAGACTGCGGTTTTGCAGGCGCAGTTCGAAGGGGACAGCGTCGCCACGGCGGCAGCTCGCCGCCTCGGACGATTCCTCGAACGCGAGGGTGTGGCGCAGGGCGAGCAGGTACAGGGCGCACAGACCCAGCGCGGAGACCCCGAACAGCAGGGGCAGCCATCCATAGACGGTGTCCATGAACAGCGCCGGGAGCGCGAGGGCGCAGAAGGCGAGTGCACAGAGTGCCACCTTCATGATCGTGCGCTTCGTCCCGGGCGCGCGCATGGTCTATCGCTCCACGGGGACGACGACGCTGCCGAGGATGTCGCCGACGACCTGCACCGGCGTCCTGCCCGCGAGCCTCGCTTCCTGGGTGAGCGCGATGCGGTGGGCGAGCACAAAGGGCGCGAGGCGCTTCACGTCGTCCGGGATAACGTAGCCTCGCCCGCTGTAGAGCGCCCATACCTTGGCGAGCCTGTGCAGGGCGATGCTGCCGCGCGGGCTTGCGCCGATGCGGATGTCCGCGTGGCTGCGTGTCGCGGCGACGATCTCGACGATGTAGCCCGTGACCTTCGGGTCGATGCGCACCGCGTCTGCCGCCGCACGCAGGGAGAGCACGTCTGCCCCCGTGACGACGGGCGCGATGGTGTCCCTGCCTCTGTCCCCCAGCTCGACGACGGCGATCTCCTGCTCGAAGGACGGGTACCCGATGCCGGTCTTGATGAGGAATCGGTCTACCTGCGCCTCTGGGAGGGGATAGGTTCCGAAGGACTCGAGCGGGTTTTGCGTGGCAAGGACCATGAAGGGTTCCGGCAGAGTCCGCGTCTCCCCGTCCACGGTGATCTGCCGTTCCTCCATCGCCTCGAGCAGGCTCGACTGGGTCTTCGCGGAGGCGCGGTTGATCTCGTCGGCGAGGATGATGTTGCTCATGACCGCGCCGGGGCGGAACTCGAATTCCCGCGTCTTCTGGTTGAAGATCGAAAAGCCGGTGACATCGGAGGGCATGACATCCGGCGTGAACTGGATGCGCCCGAAGCCGCAATCCACCGATTTGGCAAGTGCCGACACCAGGCTCGTCTTGCCGACACCGGGCACGTCCTCGATGAGCACATGCCCGCCGCAGACGAAGCAGAGCACGACGAGTTCGACGACCTCCCGCTTGCCGATGATGACAGTCTCAATGTTCTGGACGATGGCTTTCAGGGCAGTGCTGCTGTCAGTCATAAATCTTCCTTTCCGGTGAGAACCAGTAGACGATGGATCGTGTTGGCGCAAGAAAGTAGACGCTGCCGTCCGGTCGCTCCGTGAGGTAGGAAGCCAGGTTTGAACGGAATCTGTCAATTTTATTCATTGACACATCAGGGGAGAGCTTCAGCAGCTCGGATTCTGCCTCTTCCCTGCTTGCGAAAACGCGCTCGAACCCATCCTCGACGAGCTTGACGTTCGGGTCAAAGCCATGGTCGTAGATGAGGTTGTAGAACACGTTGTTCCCGAAGCGTCTGTCCATGGGCGGGAAGGGAGGTGACGGTCGTGCGTCCCCGTCCTCCTGGGTGCCTTCGAACAGTTTGCCGAGAATGGCAGGGATCGGCGGCGCGCCGTTTGCCCAGATGACGAGGGCGACCCACTTGCGCGCGAGCGCGGCGATGCGCTCGATGTCGCTGAGCGCCACCGTGCGCGAGCAGATGACGATGTCGTGTTGCTCGATCTTGGCGGCGCTCTCCTCGTCCTCCCAGTCGCAGAGCAGGGTATCCACGTTCGTGATGCCCCGCGCCGCGCAGTTGTCCCTGACGTGATCGAGCATCTTCGGAGACGCGTCGAGGGCGGTGACGGAGGCGGCGCGCTCCGCCATCGGCATCGTGATCCTGCCCGGTCCGCAGCCGATATCGAGCACAGTGTCGGTCGGCGAGGTGTCGAAGCAGTCCACTTGGTTCAGTGTGAAGCGCGCCTCCATGTGGATCATGCGGTTGTAGTTGTCCGCCTGTCCGTCCCAGCCGCCGATGCCGCGTCCCGGCATCCCGTCCGCACCTTCTCCGCCGCCTTCCGGGCTTCGGGGTGGTGGCGGCATTCTGCGAAACATCATCTGCTGGATCACATCCCAGTTGATGAGCGGCTTGTCCCTGTCCGGTTCTCTTTTCATAATCATTCCTTTCATGAAACAAATGTCACAGGCGGGGGGCGCAGACGCGCACGCGCCGCCCCCCTTCGCCCATGAACTCGACCACATCGATGTCGGCACCGTAGGCGTCCTTCAGGTTTTTCTGCGTGATGACCTCCGCCGCCTCCCCAAACAGGACGGGGCAGCCCTTGCGCAGCAGGGCGACCTTCGCCTCGGTGAGGAAGGCGTGATCCGGGCTGTGCGTCGTCATGACGACGGCGTATCCCTTCTCCCGGAGGGCGGCGACCTTCTTCATGACGCGCAGCATGTTGCCGTAGTCAAGACCAGCCGTCGGCTCGTCGAGCACGAGCATGCGCGGCTCCTGCGCCAAGGCGCGGGCGATCATGACGAGCTGGCGCTCCCCGCCGGAGATGTCGGTGTACGGCTTCCCGCGCAGCTCGGATACGCCCATGTCCTCCATGGCCTGTTCCGCCGCTGCATAGTCGCGCGCCTTCGGCTGCCCGAAGTAGCCGATGCTGTTCACACGCCCGAGCAGGACGACATCGTAGGCGAGGTAGGGAAAGGGCGGCACGTGGGACTGCGACACGTAGGCGAGATGGCGCGCCCGCCTGCGCGCGCCCCAGGGCGCTGTGTCCTCGCCATCGATGCGCACCTCGCCAGCCAGCGGTCTTAGGAGGTGCAGGATGGTCTTGAACAGGGTCGTCTTGCCGACACCGTTCGGTCCGAGGATGCAGAGGATCTCGCCCGTCTGCACCGAGAGGTCGATGCCCTCCAGGACGGGGCAGGCATCGTATCCGACATCCAGGCGCACTAGTTCGAGTTTCATGGCGATCACTCCCATGTCCTGCGACGGGTGGCAAGCACAGCGATGAAGGCGGGGATGGCGACAAGCTCGACAATCGCCCCAACCGGCATGCCCTCTCCGGGGAAGGGGATGAGGGCGGCGATGTCCTTGCACAGCAGGAGCATAAGCCCACCGAGCAGGAGGTTGCCCCAGAAGAGCCTGCGCGATTCCACGCCGAAAATTCCCCTTGAGAGGAAGGGCACGATGAGGGACACCATGGCGACCATGCCGCAGTGGATCATCGCTGCCGCCGCCATGACGCTGCCGAGCACGATGGAGACAAGCCGGACGGTGCGCGTGTCCAGCCCCATGCTGCCCGCTTCGTCCGAATCGAGGGCGACGATGTTGAAGGAGAAGC
>JAITHG010000037.1 GCA_031280075.1 Eubacteriales Family XIII. Incertae Sedis bacterium
CCTACGGTTCCATCCATAGACTATAAGCAGACGGTTTCCAGTCTGTCAGACCAATCGCCCCGTCACCGGTTCTGATAGATGTAGTTGGTGCTGCGCATATCGGCAGAGACCATCTGCGAACCGCCATTGGGGGAGTAGCGCACCTCCTTCAGCGTCCGGCGCTGGCTCCTCGCGTCGACACGCAGCCCCGGGTTCCCGTTGATGTACAGGTTTTGCACCGTCGCGTTCTTCGGCAGCTTCAGGCTTTTGAGCCTGTTGTCGCTCAAGGCCAGGTGCCGCGCCTTGCTGCAACCTGTGAGATCCAGGGATGTGAGCTTTGTATTCATCACGAATAGCCTGTCCAGCGATGGGTTTCCGGAGGCCTTTAGCGTCTTCAGTAGAGACAGGTTCTCGAGATTGATGACCTCCAGCTTCGCGCGGTTGGACACGTTGAGGCTTGTGATCTTCGCGTGGTGAACCTGCACATAGACGAGCTTCTTGCTGCCGGACAGGTCAATTTTTGCGATCGGCGAATTGAGCGATGCAAAATCCCTCAGTTCCGGGCACTTGGAGACATCCAGCGATGTCAGCTTCGTCCCGTATAGCGTGAGCTTCTTCATGGACTTTGCCGCCGTGGCATCCACCTTCTTGACCCTGTCGTCCCATACCGTCACGGTGATGACCTTCTTGCCCACGAGCTTGTTCGGCACCTTGACAGATGTCTTGGAGCCATCCCATGAGATCTCGACACCGCCCTTGACCGTCTGGTACATCCAGTCGCCCTTCTTCTTGCCGAAGAGTGGCTTGCCCATGTCGGCGGATGCGGTCATGACACCTGCCGAGACCAGCGTGAGCGCTAGGACGAGGCTCAGCAGGATCGGAAGCAGCCTGCGCCAGGAGGGTCTGCACCTAGCAGAACGCATGGTTGTCATCGGCACTGTTTCCATTCTTGATCTCCTTTCACTTTGTCTTTGGACGAACTTGCTGCCGCACCGGGTAGGTGGGCTGCGGGCTGTTTTGGCTTGCTATTATGTATTCTTGAAGATCGAACCTGCGGACCAATCCCACTCGTTATGTTTGATTTGTACCCTTGTACTGACACCGTTCACGCTGTAATACACCTCTATCAAGGTCGATTTCTGGCTTTTTGCATCCACCTGCAGTCCAGGGTTGCGATCGAAGCCCAGATGTGTCATGCAGGCCTTTGCCGGCAGCGTGAGCTTCTTGATTCTGTTGTCGCTCACATAGGCTGCACGCAGCTTGTTGTCCCCGGTGAAGTTCAGGGCACCCACCTTGGTGCCGGACATATTGATCTGGTCGAGGCTTCGGCAGCCATTGACCGTGAGGGTTCTGAGATAAGAGCTGTCCCGTATCAGGATTCCCTTCAGCCTCGTGTGGTTCGCCAGACCGATACTTCTGATCTTGCTGCCCATGAGCTCAAAATCCTCCAGCTTCATGGCCGCGGACAGATTGAGGGACTTCAGTGGTGCATTGTACAGGTTCAGCGTCTTGAGGGCAGTGCTCTTCGAGAGGTCGATGCTCGTCATACCCCATGAATTCACCTCGAGATAGGTCAGCGACCTTGCGGCGGTGGCATCCACCTTTTTCACTTTCTTGCCCATATAGGCTTCGAGGATGAATGCTTCGACGACCTTCTTGCCCTTCAGCTTGTTCGGGATTTTCACGACGGATTTCTTCCCTACCCATTCGATCTGGATGCCGCCACCTTCCGCAGGTCCGTATTTCCAATCTCCCGACCTAGCGGTGGTAAGCGGTGTCTTGTGGTGCGCATAGGCGGTCATGACACCTGCCGAGACCAGCGTGATCACCAGCGCAAGGCTCAGTGCGATCGGCAGCACCCTGCGAAGCACGTTGCGTTTCCTGTGCTCTTTCTTGCCATTCTTTGATGATGTTTCCATTTTTGTTTCCCCTCCTACCTTGTTTGGATGCAATGATCCTTCCTCTGATAACTCCTTTGACAGCGTAAACAATCATTTGCCCGGTGTCGCGCCGACCCCGCGCACACCTGCTTGTTGGAGGCATTATACACCGCAAAAAGCGTCTCCGTATGGAGATTGGATGGAAAGGGGTGGTGCAAACAAGTTTTTTTCATCCGCACCGAGGACACGGCGCAGGGCACTCTTATTCCCATAAGGCGCTGCAGCGCCAAGGATTGGCAGGGTGCTCCAGATGTCGTCTGACGGCGACCGGGCAAAGTTGCGGCACGGGCAGTGGTCTGGACCCCCGCGCCGCGCAGAAGGATCAGGAGCGAGGGCAAGTTATGGCAGAAGCGGTAATGGAGCAAGCGGTGTGTTATACTTTGAGCATGGATAACGACCGCTCATTCTTCGAAGAGATCTATGCGGCGTACGCGCTTGACGTGAAGCGATTTATCTTCGTGTCGGCGCGCCGCAATGACCAGATGACCGAGGACATCTTCCAGAACACTTGGGAGAACGCTTGGCGCTACCTTCGCTCGCTGCGCGAGCGGGACAAGGCGAAGGCGTGGCTCTTCGGCATCGCACGCAATGAGGCAAAGCGCTACTTCACCGCGAAACACATCCGCTTCGAATTCCCGGCGGAGATCGGCGCATCGCAGGGCGAGGGCTCAGACGGGCACACGTCCGGAAGCGTCGCCGAGCCGGAGGATCGCGAAAGCGGCGAGTTCCCGGATCGGGTCGAGGCATCGGAAGTGCTGAACGGACTGATTTCGAGACTGCCGGAGGAGGAGCAGCAGATGCTCATCCTGCACTACGGCTTCGGAGTCAGCCTGAGCGAAATCGCCACACTCTTTGGGGTCAACTACAATACACTGAAGTCGATCACGCGCAGGGCGCTGATCCGGCTGCGGGCGTATGGGGAGGAATGTACGGATGGACAGCAACAGGACTTCTGAGGCAGACCGCGCGGGCGAAGCAGCGCGGGCGAAGCAGGACGCAGAGCTTGCAGAAGGGCGGGAGCGGCTCTCCGCCACCGGATATTTTGACAGCATGGACGAATCCCTGCCCCCCTCCGGGCAGATCATCGAGCAAGCAGTGAAACGGCAGCGGATGAGGAAGCGCAGGTTTGCCTCCGTCCTGTCGCTTGCCGCCTGCTTCCTCCTGGTGCTCGTGGTCGCGATCAGCCAGGGCACGGGCCCGCTTGCCGGCGTGGGGCAGGGTGGCGGCGAGGGAGGGCAGAGCAGCCTTACCGAAGAGGCAGGCGCTTCCACAAAGGTGTCGGAGGAAGCGAAAAACTCCGTCGTGCCCGAGCAGAACGCGACGGCGGACGACGATTACGAAAATGTATACCAAGTGTTTCAGAAACTGGGGCTGACTGCCTACTATGGCACAGATAGTGGCTCTGGCGGCCGTGATGTCGAAATCGCCGGAACCCCCGGGGGCGCTCTGAGAGATCCGGCAGCGCCTGCCACCGGGGAAGGCGCGAACGGCAGCGCAAGTGCAGCAAATGGCGGGAACGCAGCGGCCATGGATGGAGGCACAGGGCTGACTTCCCCGCCGGAAGCACATGCAGCGGAGCAGGAGGCACCTTCCGTAGACGAAGCGCCCCCCACAGCACCGCCGACGGAGGCAACGGCAGAACCGCCGGCAGCCCCTCCAACTGCCCCTCCGGCGGGATCCGAGCCAGACAGTGCCTATGACATGGACGCGGCAGCGCCGCCGGATGGCGACGTGGCGGCAACACCGCCTCCTGCAGATGCACAGGACAGCGAATCCGCTGCCGGGGCCGCAGAGGATCTGGAGTCCTCGGCAGCCGTGACCGTGGAAGACAGCGCGGACGCGACATCCGGCAAGCAGGAGCACTCCGACACGAACAACCAGGTCGTCGGCGTGCAGGAGGCGGACATCGTCAAGACGGACGGAACCTACATTTATACTGCAAACAGCGAGGCCGTGAATATTCTCCTGGCAGGGGACGGGCATCCCGAGGTGCTCGCGACGATCCCGCAGCGCAAGGGCGGGATGCAGAGCGGGCAGGGCTGGTTCGACATGTTCGCTGCCGGCGACAGGCTGGTGCTGATCCGCTCGAGCTACGGCAACGCGGACGAAGACGGCTCTGATGACGGGGATGCGCGCGCGGATGGTGCGATCCGCTATCCCGGCGGCAACGGGTTCGTCGACACCTGCGTGGACATCTACGACATCAGCGACCGGAAGAAGCCGAAGAACCTGCAGTCGCTCGGGCAGAGCGGCAACTACAGCAACAGCCGCATGGTGGGCGACGTGCTCTACCTCATCTCGACCTATGACAGCTTCGACCTGTCCGCCCTCGACAAGGACGAGCCGAAGAGCTATGTGCCGCTCTATGCGGAGGGCAAGAAGCAGTCCGTCACCGCACCGTCCGACATCATGATGCTGCCGGATGCCCAGAGCGCGTCCTATACGGTCGTGAGCGGCATCGACACGAAGAAGGGCAAGTTCGTCGGACACGAGAGCGTCTTCGGCGGTTATCCTACCGTCTATTCGACGGCGAAAAACCTCTACCTCGCCGCAGCGGGTTCGCGTGAAGAGGTGACGGAGAACAAGAAGCACGGGCTCGCCTACCACACCTACATCCAGACGACGCAGATCACGCGGATCGCGCTGGACGGGGGTGACGTGACGGCGAAGGCATCCGCGTCGGTGGACGGGACGGTGAACAACCAGTTCTCGTTCGATGAATACAAGGATGTCCTGCGCGTCGTTACGACGGAGTACCGCTGGACGGAGACTGTGCGCACACAGGCGGAATATTACTACGAGGATGCGGACGGAACCGGCGAAGACGGAGAGCAGGAGCGTTATTACGAGGACGGGGAGTCGGACAGCGCCCAGGACAAGCCGAAGGAGGCCGCAGTGATCGACAGCGCGCAGCAGCCGGAGGATCAGCAGACCTCGAGCCTGTACACGCTCGACAGCAAACTGCGCCCCATGGGCAAGGTCTCCGACCTCGCGCCGGGTGAGGTCGTCTACTCCGCACGCTTTATGGGCGACATCGGCTACTTCGTTACCTTCCGGCAGGTAGACCCTCTGTTCAGCGTAGACCTGAAAGACCCCTATGCGCCCAAAGTCATCGGCGAGCTGAAGATCCCCGGATTCTCCGAATATCTCCAGCAGTACGAGCCGGGGCTGCTGCTTGGCTTCGGCAAGGACGCGGACATGTACACGGGCAGCGTGAACAGCCTGAAGCTCACGATGTTCGACAACAGCGACCCCTCGGACGTCCGCGAGAAGGAGACACTCGTCCTGGACGACCTGCTCTACTCGGAGGCGTCCGGAAATCATAAAGCCATTCTGGCGGACGCGCGCAAGGGCATCATCGCCTTCCCGGCGGAGAGCCAGTACGTGATCTGCTCCTATGATGAAAAGAAGGGCTTTGCTCGCATCGTGGACATCGCCTACGATGCGGCGGACACGGGCTGGGGCACGGCAGGGCTGCGCGGACTGTTCATCGGGGACGTGTTCTACGTGGTCTCGCCGAAAAGCGTGAACACCTACGACATGGCGGACGGCTTCAAGAAGATCGCACGCCTCGTGCTGAGCGAGGACGCAGGTCCCGCCGGGCAGTGGTACGGCTGGATGGATGGCGGTGTCATCATCGATTAATCTGTAAGGACTTCGCCCCTTTGGGGCTGTGCCCGTCAACAGTGTCAACGCCTACTGGACGCGCTTTTGTACTTCGTCTGGATGCGGCGGATCTTCTTGCCCCAGGGCACGAGCATGAGGCGAAGGAAGACCACGGTGCAGGCCACGTGCAGGATGTTGAGGGTCGCCCCTGCCCCGAAGGCTGCCATGACCGCGCCGGGCGAGAGATCCTGCAGGAAGCCGATGATGTACCAGACATCCATGACGATACCGAAGAGTATCGAGGCCACGGCTCCGAAACTGTAGACGAGAATACGGCGCGCGCGGCTCTGGAATCCCGCCGCCGCATCGCGCGAGAAGAACACGCCCGCGAGGAAGCCCATGAGCCCCCAGGCATACATCTGCCACGGTGTCCACATGCCCTGCCCAAGCACCATGTTGGAGACTAGGGCGGTGAACGCGCCGGTCAGGTAGCCGCTCTGCCGCCCAAACCAGATGCCCGCGAAGATGACGATGGCGGAGACCGGCTGGGCGTTCGGGATCGCCGCGAAAGCGATGCGCCCGACGATGGCGGCCGCCGAGAGCACGGCGATGGGCATGATGTCCGCAGGCTGCGGTCTCCGAAGCTCAAAGCGCAGCACGAAGGGGACAAAGGAAAACAAGGCGACGAAGGTGGTCATGAGCACGGTGCTCTCCACGCGCAGGACGGCGCAGAGGATGAGCACCACTGGGCAGAGCAGGAGCATCAGCGGCTCGACAATGGCGAGGGCGCTGCCCAGGGCGCGTGCCCGCTGCGGTGTCAGGGCATGCCCTTGCTTCCTCATTCCCATGCGATGTCCCCCTCAAGGATGCAGCCTTCCAGTGTGCCGCGCGTCATGCGGTTGATGCTCGTCGTATAAAACATGTTCTTGCCAAAGAAGCTGCGCCCCTCGCCCTCCGCGATGATGGCGCTCCCGAAGAGCATGGAGCAGCGGTGCGCCTGCTCTGCCGCGAATTCGATGTCGTGCGT
>JAITHG010000082.1 GCA_031280075.1 Eubacteriales Family XIII. Incertae Sedis bacterium
TCGTTGAGCAGGGCGTCCGGGAGGGCATCTACAAAACCCTCTATCCGCGTGAAACACTGGAGCTTCTCTTTGCCGCCAACCAGGTCATTTTCGACAGCGGCATTTTTCAGTGGAACCGGGACGAGCTGACCGAGCGGGCCTGTTGTTTTGTGCGCATCATGGAACTGTCGCTTGGCGCGGAGGAAGGCAGCTTTGGGTTCCTGCTCCAAAACCTCAACACACAGCTGGGGAGAGGAGGGAATGAATGAAAAGGAGGGCATCTATGATGAAGCCTATTATACGAACGAAGAACCTGATCAAGGCTTTCAGGGGGCAGGAGGTCATACGGAATTGCGAGCTCGCAGTGCAAGAAGGCGAGATATACGGCTTCCTCGGCGCGAACGGGGCGGGCAAGACCACCGTATTGAAGCTGATTCTGGGACTGCTGAAACCTACGGCGGGACAGATCGATGTCCTGGGGCAGGATGCGGTTCAAAACCGCGAGGTGATCGCGGGGAGCATGGGAAGCATTATTGAGGTTCCGCTGTTCTATGAGCACCTGTCCGCAACCGAAAACCTGCAGATACACCTTTCGTACCTCGGGATGGAAAGCGCCTACGACATTTCGGCAGCCCTTGCACGGGTAGGGCTGCCCAACACCGGGACACAGAAGGTCTCCACCTTTTCGCTGGGCATGCGGCAGCGTCTGGGCATTGCGCGGGCCATCGTCCACAAGCCCAAAATATTGCTGCTGGACGAGCCGATCAACGGACTTGACCCGGTAGGAACCCGAGACATACGGGATCTGCTGCGCACACTTGCGGAAAGAGACGGTGTCACGATTGTCATCTCCAGCCATATCCTGAACGAGATCGAACAGATCGCTGACAGAATCGGCATCATCGCGGACGGCGCGATGGTTCGGGAGGTCTCTGTCCCGGAATTGCAGAAGGAACACCCGGAAGGGCTGGAAAACTATATCATTGAACTGATGAGCGGGAGGACGGCTTGACATGAAAAGGCTGATGGCAATCGAACTGAAGAAGAACAATCTAAGGCCTTATTTCCTGGCTGCCCTGGGCATCACAATCGCCATGTTTGGATTCCTGTACCTGTTCGCAGGTGTCGAGGACGAAGAGTTGTCTACCTATGCCGATGTCACCATGCTGGTCGCGAGCCTCAGCATGGCATGCTACTGCGTGCTGGGGGCAGTCATGTTTGCGCGCTTTGCCATCGAGGAGTACAAGGGCAGACGGGCTGTGCTGATTTTTTCTTACCCAGTAAGCCGCGTGAAGGTGTTGCTTTCCAAGGCGCTGCTTGTCTGCGGATTCATCCTTGCGTTCTCCCTGCTGACGAATCTCATCGTCTTTGGGTTTTTCAATGTGAGCGAGTATTTCGCGCCGCTTGTCCATGAGGGTGAACTGAGCCGCATGTTCTCAGACACGATGCTCCTTTCAGGCATCAACGGTCTGTTGGTCGTAGCGGTCAGCCTGATTGCACTGGCGGCGGGACTGTGGAGGGAATCCGTTCCTGTAACGATTGTCACGGCGGTCGTCATCTGCAGCGTCTTCTCTAGTATTTTCACCCAAGCGGTCATGAATTCCCTGACGAATATCGGATTCATGGCTGGAGTCGTGGCCATGATTGCCGTGGTCGCGGTCGGCGTGTTTGGCTTGGCGACCAAGAAAGTTAACGGGCTGGAGGCCTGATGTCAGCGCGATTATCCAAGGTTTAGCTGTCGGAGCAATAAGTGCGTGCTGAAGAGGTTTCTGGCAGGGAGGATGCCAGCATGAATCCTGTTGGAATCATGCCGGAATCCTCCCTTATTCTGTAAACGTCACACCATCAGAACGCTGTCCTGAGAACGGCAATCCCTTTCGCCTTCTTCTTCTTGGCGGCGACCGTCCCCTTCTTTGCCCATTTCGCGTAGAGCGTCTGGCTCTTCGCCAAGCTGTACACCGTCGCGGCAACGACGCGCTTGCCGCCGCTCTTCTTTGTGTACCAGCCCTTGAACACATAACCGCTGCGCTTTGGCACGGACAGCTTGCCAACCCGCGTGTCGAACGTGACCGCCTTTCGCCGCAATGATGCCTTCAGCGCCTTGCCTTTGTTCACCTTGAAAGTCAGGACATACTTGTTGGCAGTCCAGTGCGCATACAGGGTGTGGTCGCCCGCAACCTGCACCGCCGCCCCGGAGACCACCTGCACACCGTCCGCCCCTTCCGTGTACCAGCCTGCGAAGACATGCCCCTTGCGCTTTGGGGTGGGCAGAGCGCCGTAGACACCGCCTGCCTCCACGGATACCTTGTTGTCGGCAAGCGCCTGCCCGCCGTTCACGTTCAAGGTGACGGACAGCCGTGAGAGTGCGCCGACATTGCCGTCCGAGGGCGGCTTGACGGCTGACCCGCCGCCGCTGCCGCCACCACCGGAGCCGCCCGTATACGACCAGTTTGCTGTCACGGCCACAGGGTTGCCCGGCATGGTGAACGCGGTCGTCACGCTTGCTGCGTCTTCGAACGAGACCCCGTTGGACGAGGTCGTCCAGCCTGTGAAGGTGTAATTCGTGCGGCTACCTGCGCTGATGGTGACAGTCACGCCCGGTGTATAGTTGCCGCTTCCAGACGAAACAGCGTTGCTGCCGCTGACTGCTACTGCATACACATGCTGCGGGTAGAAGAAATAGTTCGCCCCGTCTCCCCATCCGATGGGCTGGCCGCTGCCGTAAACGTCGGTCATGTTCGCAATCCAGTTGTTGCGGACATCGATCTGCTGATAGCTTGCCGAAGCGTTCAGCGCTAGCGCGGTCAGCTTGTTCTCGGAGCAGTTCAGATTTTTGAGATTTGCGAGTCCCTCCACGTCGAGGTCTTCCAGAAAGTTGTTGGAGCAGGACAGATTCTCCAGGTTTGTGTCTCCAGTCAGGACAAGGTCGACCAGCTCGTTGCCAGAACAATGCAGCTTCTTCAGGCTCGTGAGCCCAGAAGCGTCCAATGAAGCCAGCTTGTTGCCGGAGCAGTCCAAGAATTCCAGCTTCGTCAGCCCGCCCACTTCAATGCCCGTCAGCTTATTGCTGTAGCAGTCCAGCCATGTCAGCTCGGAAAGCTGACTCACGTCCAGTGTCCCTTCCAAGGAATAGGTGTAAGAGAAGGACAATTTGGTGATCCGTTTGCCCGTAGACTCCGTCGACCATTCCACACTGTTCCAATTGCTGGGTATGGACGTATCCGCCTCGATGTCCATGATGGGGTCCCACGACAGCCCATTGTCGGCGATGATCTTGTTAATGACCGCGATATCGCCTGCATCGTATGTGTTTTGCGCAGGGGCAAGCGTGCTGACACCACCATCACGCACTTCCGTCTCTGCCACTGCGGGTGCAACCGCCGCGGGGGCAAGCGTCGCATCTGTCGCTGCGGTATTGCCGCTGTCTGCAATCGTGTCCATTGCCGAGGCGACTGCGCTCCTCTCAGCCGTCTCCCCCATGCTGGAAGCAACGCCTGCCTCCCCGCCCAGCGCTTCCGACTGCACCAGCGCCATGCTGAGCACCAGCACAAGCGCCATGCACAAGGCAAAACAGCCCTTTGTCCTTTGCGATTTTTTCATGACTGACTCCTCCTTTGCGGCTTGACCTCAAATCCGTATCCACTTGCAGGACAAACCTTCGCGGTTTCTGGTTCATTCCTGCCTTTCTCAATTTTATATCCTTCGGTAATAAAAAATCAACTCAAAAAAACATGACCTGTTTTTTGATGAATGTCACGCGATTGCGATATGGGCGCCATCAAGCCGAAAGCTCTCAGGGATGATTTTTTTCGCGACATATAACTCCGCGAAGCTGTCCGTGGCGAGAAAGTAGTTAAAGTAGGAAGTCCTGCCGATCCGTGTCCTCCCGCTCTTGCCTTGGTTCGGATGTCCGGAGTAGTTTGGCGGAGAGGGGGGGATTCGAACCCCCGAATGGTTTCCCATTACGTGATTTCCAATCACGCGCCCTCGGCCGGACTAGGCGACCTCTCCATCTGGCGGGCTTGCAGGCAGCCCCCTTCGCACAAGAGCCGCGCCTGTTTACGCGCGTATTATAATGTACCACATCGGAGCGGAGGTGTAAAGGAGTGTTTGCCTGCGCCGCGATGCCAGTGTACAATGGAGGGAAACGTTTTTGCTGGTTGTCGGAAATACAGCCCTTGTTTGCCTCCTTTTTCGAGGCTCGGCTGTATGGTAGGGAGTAATTTGCATTGTCTGCCAGAACTAGGATTTTCAGCGCGGAGACCGTCGTCCCCGTCACCGCGCCCGTGATCAGGGACGGGGCGGTGCTCGTCCGGGACGGGCTTGTGCTTGCAATGGGCGCGCGGCGGGAAATGCTCGCCGAAGCGTCCCTGCTGGGGTCGGCTTCGGACGAAGCCCATTTTGACGGCGTGCTGACGCCGGGTCTTGTCAACGCACACACGCATTTGCAATATACGGGGTTGCGCACGCTGGGGGCGCAGCGCTTCGGCAGCGTCGAAGGCTGGGCGGTCGCATTCAATGAAGTCTACCGTGCCTATGAGGAACCGCCTGCCGCAGATCCTTGGGGGGAATGGGCAGCGGACGGCGCGCGCATGCTGCTCTCATCAGGGCAGACGGCGGCGGCGGACATCGTGACAGACGATTCTGCGTCAGGCTCCTTGCATGACAGCGGGCTGAAAGGCATCGCCTTCCGAGAAGCGATGAACATCACGAACAAGGATTGGGCAGACGGGGCGGCAGAGCACCTGCTTGCCGCCGTGGAGAGGATTCCGCACCCGCCTGCTGCCGGCATCAGTCCGCACACGCCATACTCACTCGACGAGGCTCCGCTCCGAGGCATTCCGCCGCTCGCAAGGGCGCGCGGCTTGCGCATGCACATCCACCTGGGGGAAATCCCGATGGAGGCGGAGATGGACGACCCGGCTTCCATCGACGATTACGGCGTGCGCTTCACGACGCCCGACTTCCGCGCCATGCGTCTGGCGGGGGAAGGCATGAGCGCAACCCGCTACCTTGACAGCCTCGGCGCACTCGGCCCGGACTGCCATCTCGCCCACGGCATCTACATGAACGACGACGACCTTGCCACCCTGCGCAGGCACCGGATGGCGATGGCATTCTGCCCACGCTCCAACACATGCCTCGGTCTCGAGGATCCGCCCGTCAAGGCATATCTCGAACAAGGCAACCCGATCGCAATCGGCACGGACTCCCTGACATCCTCGCCCTCCCTCGCCCTACTCGAGGAAGCTGCCGTGCTCACGAGGCTTGCGCGGGGACAGGGCTATGCGGCGGGCGACCTCTATGAACGGATTTTTCACGCCGCCACCTTCGGAGGAGCCTTCGCCCTTGGACTGCACGAAGGGACAGGGCGCATCGGGCAGATCGAGGCAGGCGCAGCGGCGGATTTCGCCGTGTTCGACACAAAAAGAGCGGCAGGGAATACCCTGTCTGGAATCCAGGAGGGTGGGGGGATGCCTGCAGCAGAGCCGCTGTTCGAGGCGCTGGCATCTTCCGCGCCACCCTGCCTGGCGACAGTGATCGATGGGGAGATCCGCTTCCAGCGATGATGAAGAACGCTACCGTCGGCACCATGCCACTGTATGGACCTTGTATGCTGCTTGCGGGCAGCAGATGCGCTTGCTACAATCCTGACTTCCGAAGAACAAGAGGGTAGAAAACTGCTGTATGCCTTGGGGCTGAAGCCATGCAGGCACCCTTTCCTTCACAAAAAGATGTATGCGAACAGGCTCATTTTTTCACTTCGCCGAGAAGTCCCTTGATTTCCGAGAGCCGCATCCGCCGCCGCCTGAAATTGATGCCAAGCGCGTCACCTATCTCGTCGGACAGTGCGCTCCTGTACCCGAACAGGTAGATGTTCCCTTGTTCGTTGATGCATTCGATCTTGTTGAGGCATTCGATGATGGCGGCGGCGGAATGGAGCTTGCCCGTCTTCTTCTGGATGATGCGGAGGATGGTGAGGGCAATGAAGCACGACAGGAAATGGGCGTTGATGTGGCCGTGGTCGCTCAGGTAGACGGGACGCGCCATGAGGTCGCCCTTCGTGACCTTGAACGTCTCCTCGATCTCCCACAGCCCCCGGTAGGTGTCGATGATGTCCCAGTCGCCCATCCCGTGCTCGCTTGTCACGATCGAATAGTAACCATCGTACCTCTCCTCCTCGGCGATCTTGTCCAGTCTGAGTTCGAGCTTCCGCCCCTCGTCAAGGACTTCCCCTGTGGACCTGTCGAACGAGATGCCCTTGACATAGTCGGCCGCCCCGTAGGATGTCGCCTTCGTGTACTTGCCCGGGTCGGCGATGAGCGCCTCTGCCTTCGCGACCATCTCCGCCCGCTCCGCCCTGGCCTTCAGGCAGTATTTCCTCGACCAGAAGACGACCTGCTTTTCATACACATGCTTGGTCTTCCGTGTTCTGCCGCTGCCCATCGTCACGTTGATCTCCCGGCGGGTGTGCCTGCTCTTGACCATGAAGTCCGCCCCCCCGTCCGCAGGCATGCCGTCGGCCCCCGCGTAGCCTTCCGGGTCCAGCACGTACTTCTTGAAGTCGTCCGTCCCCCCGCGGACGGAGAAGCTGAAGACATATCCGTTGGCCGGTCTTTCCGGCTTGTCCCCGACGAGGTAGTGGATGTTGTCCCCCGTGACGATGCCCATGTCGGCGACGGCGACGATGCGCCCCGTCCCGTAGTTCTTCCTGACCTCGCCGATGACGGACCGGAACGTCTCCTTGTCAAGCCTGTTGCCGGGGAACAGCCCGTAGTGGAGGGGCACCCCATCCCGGTCCATCGCAAGCCCCATCTGCACTACAGGCTTTTTGCGCTTCTGCTTCGCGTTCTTCGTATATCTGCGCAGTTCGTCTGGCTTGCTGATCTCGAAATAATAGTTCGTCACGTCGTAGTATACGATGCTTGTGTCGCTCCCGTACCTTGCCTTCACCCTGTCGTGGATGTGGCGCTGCAGGTCTGTGGAGATCCGGTCGAACCAGGTCAGCGCGTGGTAGATGTCGTCGTCCGTGAAGGCGAAGCGCTCGAAATAGCGCCCGCGCCCGTCGTGTGCCTTCTTCTTCGAACCAGGTGCCAGGATGCGCGAGACCGCCAGGAGGGTCATGACCGAGTTCGCGTTGAACTTGAAGCGCTCCTTGCGCGACCTCGCGTTCAGGAACCCGTGGATGCCGAGCTCGTGGTAGACCTTGAGGATGGCCGCGTAGCCGAGGTTTTTTGTGCCCAGGGCACCCTCGGGGAGCTCTTCGTCCATGTCGATGCCCAAGGTCGCCGTCCTGCCCGCGCCCTCCTCCTCCGTCATCCTCTTGGCGACCTCCCTGAAGTGGGCGATGGGGTCTTCATAGTCCTTTTCGAGCACGTCCAGATAGCCGAGTGACAGAACCGTCTTTGAGGTCGGCTGCCCTGTTTCCTTCCTGCGGTACGCCTTGACTATCGAAAGGTATTTCCTCCCGTCAGGGCGGGGTGAGACGCTCAGGTTCATCGTGTTCCTCCATCTGATGCGGCGTTGGCTACGGGGACATTATACCACATCCTATACAATCCTATACATAAAAAATCCATTCGTAATCAAAAAGAAACACCCCGGAAGGCAGTGTTGTCAACGTAGCTTCAATCTGGAGTGTTTATCTATACTTCGGAACTAGCG
>JAITHG010000108.1 GCA_031280075.1 Eubacteriales Family XIII. Incertae Sedis bacterium
TGATCGGTGTCGTGACGGCGGGGATGCTCCAGATGTTCCCCGTCGCGAAGCACACCAGCCCGATGACGACGAAGGCGATGGCAGGGATGAGGGCGGCGTTCATAAGGGGCCCTGCCACCTCGATGATGTAGTCGGGCAGCCCGATCAGCAGCATGGACTCCCGGTAAAACAACGAAGTTACGAGGACGACGGCAATGAAGAGCATGTCCTCAAGCCCCTTGAAGCAGCAGTCGAGCAGTTTGCTGAAGGACATGAGTCTCGTCGGAAGATAGAGCGCAAAGCAGGACAGGATGCCACCGACCACGCCCCAGAGGATGTCGCCGCGCCAGATGGTGAGGCCGATCACGACCGCCATCGGGACGGCGAACGCCCAGAGATGGGGCTGCGTGTCGCGCACGACCACGTCTTTTTCCTCCTTGACGGAGATCGCGCCCAGCTGCTCCTTGAACCCCTCCTGGTTGAGGATGTCGCTGTTCGGGGACCAGAGCTTGCCGGTCTCGGCGACGCGCCTGTACGCCTTCTTGATCCCGCCCATCCGAGGGATGACCCCGAGGATGACGAAGGGCACGATGAGTACGCAGAGGAAGGGATAGAAGAAAAATGGCATGATGCGATAATAGATCTCGCTGCCCGTCGCCCCGACCACCGATGCCTCCGGCTGTGCCTCGAAGATGCCTGAAAAGTACACGACCCATGCGGATATTGGTATGATAACACAAACAGGCGCGGAGGTCGTGTTGATCACGTAGGTGAGCATCTCCCTCGGAACCTTCTTTTCGTCCGTGAGCGGCATGACCGTGTTGGCGGTCACGAGGATGCTCAGGTAGTCGTCCACGAAGATGACGACCCCACAGAGCCACGTGAAGAGCAGCGACTGCCGCTCGGTCTTCAGGTACTTTCTTGCCATTACGCCGATTGCAAGCGCGCCCTTGGACTCGCGGAGCAGCTGTACGAGCGCCCCGAAGAGCAGGCAGATGATGACGATGTAGTTGTTGTCCCAGTCCGTGCTGGCATCCACGACTGCATCGAGTGTCGGCTGGATGAAGCCCAGCCTGTAGTACAGGATGTAGCCCAGCAGACCGGAGAGCAGGATCGCCAGGATGCACTTGCGCGTCGCGAGCGCAAACGCCAAAAACGCGACTGCGGGAATGATCGAGAGAATACCAATGTTGCCGCCTTCCATGTATGTCCTCCTTCCAAATCTGGTATCGCCTTATCCCAATTGTAGTGTTTTTACCCATCCCCAAAAAGCACTTCGTTGGTGACAATGTTGCTTTTTACACGGCTGCTCTCGCCCTTTTCGGCTGTGTTATAATGAGAAATCGGCGCGGCAGCCCTAGATGCCATCGCTGACAATGTTGCTATGAAATGTCAAGGCGCTGCATTGCTGTGATGCTTGAGTGTTGAGATGTTGCCCGGTTTGGATGATGAGATGCCGTGAAGCTGATACGCTGTGATACCAAGATAGGGGCAGGAGCATGTTTACGAGGGAGATCAACCGGCTGGGCGAGATGAATGTCGGATTCAGGCTGCTTTCGATCCAGGACTGCGGTCTGCACATGCACAGCGCATACGAGCTCATCCTCGTCCTGCGCGGGCAGATCGGGGTGAAGTGCACCATCTTCGACTATACTCTGCAAGAGGGGGATGTCTTCATCGTGAACGTCAAGGAGCTGCATGCCTTCCGGCAGTGCAGCGAAGACAACCTCGTCCTCGTCCTGCACCTTGATCCCTACGCCTATCTGAGCATCTTCCCGGATCTGAACTACTACCTCTTCGTCTGCGACACGGGAGCCAGACAGGGGCGTGGTCTGGAGGCAGTCCAGAGCCTGCGGAGGATCCTTATCGATCTGCTGTTCTCTGCCATCTCCACAGGGGCGCATGCGAAGACCGAGGCGGAGAAGCGAATCCTCGTGCTCATCAACTTCCTGATCAACCATTTCCAGATGTTCTACCTCGACCAGGCGGGCTACCACGGGTCGGGCGGAGACATAGACCCACTCGAGCTGGAGCGGATCTCCAAGATCCAGGAATACATCTTCCGACACTACGCGGAGAAGGTCAGCCTCGAGGATCTGGCGCGCTCCCTCCATTTGAGCAGGTATTATGTCTCGCACCTGATCACGAACACGATCGGGCTGTCGATGACGGATTTTCTCGGGCTGACCCGGATCGAGCAGTCGGAGATCTTGCTGCTTTCGACGGACGACTCCATCGAGCGCATCGCGCTGCAGTGCGGTTTTTCGAACAAGCGGTACTACGAGAAGCATTTCAAGAAGTGGTTTGGCATCCTGCCGTCCGAGTACCGGGAGAACAACCGGGGCAGGCAGGCAGACCTGTACGATGAATACGACATCCATTCGGCCTTTTCGGAACAGGTCGCCCCGCTGTTGAAGCCCTTCCTGTCGGAGGGCGGGGGCAACGGCGCGGAGTCGCCCCGCATCGCTTCGCACACGGTGGACCTGTCCGCCAGCGGGCATCCCTTCCGGCACCCTTGGCAGGGGCGGCTCAACATCTCCGGGTGCGCGGTCGAGATGTTGCCGACGCTCCTGCACGCACTCGAGGCGGTGTGGAAGGACTTCCCGCTCGACACCCTACGCATCTCGCTGCGCTCTTTGGCAGGGGCGGCGGGGATGCAGCCGGGGGCAGGGACTGCGGGTACGGCGAGGGCGCAGCCGGAGGCGTGGGCCGCGAACCCTTTCTGGGGCTATGTCGCCCGCGAAGGGATGCGCATCGAGCTCGCCGTCGGGCCGGAATGGCATGCCACAGAAAGCGGGCGTGCATGTCTGACCGATTTTTTTGCTTGCTGTCTGCAGATCTATGGGGCGGAAACACTAGGCAGGTGGACGCTGCTGCTCGACCTGCCACCCGGCGGCGCAGAGGCGCAGGGGCTGGCGAACGGGTTTCGCCAAGCGCTGTCAGGAATCCGCGTCGAGGCGCAGGCGGCACGGCGCGCGGAAATCACTTATGCCTACGACTCCGGGCTACTCGTCCCCTACGTCATCGACAGTGCGCTGAAAGGCAGGCACGAAAGGCTCGAGCCGTTCTTGGAACTATGCGACTTCGACTCGTTTTCGCGAGGCACGGCACCGCCGAAGAACACCGGGCTGCTCACCCGCTTCGGAGAGCGCAAGCCGCTCTACTACGCCTGGCACTTCCTGTCGTCGCTCGGCGAGGCGCTCGTCTCGCTGTCTGACGGTTGCGCCGTCACACGGCAAGGCGCGGACTTCCAGATCCTCGTCTACGACCACGGCAACCTCAATATGTCGTCCGAGCCTGCCACGCAGATGCAGCCTGCCTCCGTGACCTTGAAGCTCACGGGCATCACACAGCCGTACGCAGTCGTGCGGCGCTATCAAGACAGCGGGAGAAACCTCTTTGTGCAGCACGCCGACATGGGCTTCCCCGAACTGTTCTCCGCGCAGGAGGTCGGGCTGCTCAACCAGGCCACCATGCCGGAAGTGCGCTTTTCCACGCTCGATCCGTCCGGCGGCAAGCAATTCCTGCAGGTGGCGCTGAACCCCTGCAGTTCGATGTTGATCGTTTTGAAGCAGCGCGAGCTGTCGCTCAGTCGAACGACAGCTCAGTCCGCCCGATAAGATCGTCCTGCAGTTCCCTTGACAGCTCCGTGAAATAGGCGCTGTAACCCGCGATGCGCACGACCAGATCCTTGTAGCGCGTGGGATCCTTTTGGGCGGCGACCATGGTTTCGCGCCCTACTACGCTGAACTGGCTCTGCATGCCGCTGTCCGCGAAATAGCCTTCCATGAGGGCGATCAGGTTTTCACGCCCTGTCTCGCCGGAGACCGCCGTCGGGGCGAACTTCCAGTTGAGGATGATGCCGTTGGCGATGCGGCTGTGGTCGAGCTTCGCGACGGATTTTGCCACAGCGGTCGGTCCCCTCCGGTCGTGGCTGCCTGCCGCTGTGTGCACGGGGCCTATGCAGTCCGACACGGGCTCGCCCGCCTTGCGCCCATCGGGTGTCGCTGACACCAGGCTGCCGTGGAGCACGTTGTTCGTGACCGAGAACACGCCGGGTTTGAAGTCGCCGCCGTGCGCCGTCGGACGGTGCTCGATGTGCTTGCAGTAGGTCGCCATGACGAAGCGCGCCAACTCGTCTGCGTAGTCGTCGTCGTTGCCGTAGTGGTGCATGCGGTCGCCGTTCACGAGGGCGTAGAGCGGTTCGTGCCCCTCCCAGTTGTCGCGCAGCGCCGCGAGCATCTGTGCCCCGCTCACTGTCCCATCGTCGAACAGAACCTTCCGGATGACGGAGAGGCTGTCCGCCGTCGTACCGATGCCGACCGCCTGCGGGCCGCTGTGGTTGTAGGTCGCGCTGCCAAGCGTGATGTCGACGCCCTTCTCGAGCGGACCTTCGACAAGCAGTGAGAGGTAAGGCAGCGGCTTGATGCGCTGCTGCGCCAAATCAATCTTGTGGATGCAGGAAAGGAGCATGTCCGTCCAGTATTTCATCTGGGTATCGTAGGAGGCGAGCACCTCGTCAAAGCTCTTGAACGTTTCGAGACTGCCGGTGTCCGGACCGAGGCTGCCGCCCGCGCCCGCACATTTTGCGTAAAACTGGCAGCCCTCGCCGCAATCGATGCAGCGCCCGCCGTTGATGGCAAGCTGCAAGATCTTCGCGAGGTTGACAGATCCTGAGTCGTGCCAGCCATAGGTCTTGCCCGGGATGGATGGCTCGACGCATCCGATGCCGACGTAGTCACGCGCGTCCTCGAGGCTCGCGCCGTAGTCCAGGAGCGACTGCATCATAGGCGCGTCGTTGAAGATCTTCGGCTCGCCCGTGCCGATGCGGATGACGTTGAAGACCTTCGTCTTGAACTCCTTAGGGGAACCTTCATGCAGGCGCACGCCCATCCAGGGGTTCGGGATGCGCGTGTGCGCATGCGCATCGAGCACCATGTAGGAGAGGTCGTTCGTGATGTCGTTCCCGTCCCGGTCCACGCCGCCGACATCGAGGGCAGTGCCGCCCATGATCGTCCCGCTCGAGAAAGTGATGGCAGCCGTGTCGCGGATCTTCCGCAGCTGGTGGATCTTCAGGAATGACAGCTCGATCAGCTCCTGCATGAACGCCCTGGTGTGCCGTCCCGACTCGATGTCCTGTTTATAAAATGGATAGAAGATCTCGTCGAAGCGCCCGTAGGTCACAGAATGCCCGTTTGCTTCTATGATAATCAAGGTGGTTGCGAACTGCCACAGCTGCACCGCCTGCCAGAAGTCCTGCGGTGCGCCTTCGGCGATCTGTGCGCAGTTTTCGGCTATGCGTTCCAGCTCCATCCGGCGCTCGCGATCCGGCTCTGCCTTCGCCTTCTCCCAAGCGAGACGACCGTAGCGCTCGATCCAGATGCGCACACCGTCGAGCATGATGAGCTCCGCCCTGTAGAAGTTCTCCTTCTCGATGTCCTCCGGGCGGTCTGCCGGGCACAGGAGCGCCATCCGCTCCTCTATCTCGCGCCGCAGCCCACCGAAGCCGATGCGCAGAAGCTTCGGGTAGTCCGCGCACACATGCCCTACACCGGCGTAGAGGAAGAGGCTTTCGAGCAGGACACCCTTGCCGAGGTGCGAGCCCTGCCGTTCCTTCTCCGTGTACATGGCGACACCTGCCTCCGAGACCGTCCTGCCCTTCCACTGCGGGGCGAGCCTGCGGATGTCCTCCTTGACCTGCTCGTCGATGACGTAACGGTCGTTCGTGCGATCCTCCATCGGGCGGTTGTCAAACTCGTCCACCAGCCAGTCGATGGAAAACTCCGGATAGACGGGCGCGCCGTTCGGGGGCGCAACCAGCTCGCCGACGAGCAACTCTCCCGGCCAGATCTCGATCTCGTAGCGGGAGAGAACTTCGCGCAGCGTCATCGCCCACTTCACGTTCTGCGAGTAGGCAGCGAACTTCTCGAAACACTCGGTGACGATCTTCGCACGCTGGGTATCACAGGTGCTGTCCGTGTCCTTGAGCCAGCGCAGCAGGCGGTTGACGCGCGGGAACGGCGACGGTTCCTCCGTCAGCCCAGAGATGCCCACGCCCCATTCCTTGTCCCAGGGCTCGATGGCGAGCGGCGGGTTTTGCGGCGCTTTGAGGATGTCTTTGTTCGATTCCATGGTTTTCGGTTGCCTCCTTGTTTTTCTGCGCTGTGCTGTCTGTTGTTGCTCGCTTCGGCTTTGCACGGAGCTGCCTCTTGCTGTGCTGTTTGCCGTTATGGATTTATTACTTTGTT
>JAITHG010000144.1 GCA_031280075.1 Eubacteriales Family XIII. Incertae Sedis bacterium
GGCCTGGGCGGAGGTCATCGCCGACGGCATCCACCTGCACCCCTCCGTCGTCCGCGCCGCGTTCCGAATGTTCCCCGGCCGCGTCTGCCTCATCAGCGACTCGATCTGCAGCGCAGGCATGCCGGACGGGCAGTATGCGTCCGGGGGGCAGCCCGTCACCGTGACCGAGGGCAAGGCGCTGCTCGCCGGCGGTGTCATCGCTGGCTCGAACATCTCGCTCCTGCAAGGGCTTCAGCGTGCGGTCTCCTTCGGCGTGCCGCTTGCGGAGGCGGTCGCCGCCGCGACCGAGCACCCGGCGCGCGCCATCGGTGTGGCGGGTAGGCACGGGCGCATCGCGGAGGGGCGGTCTGCCGATCTCGTCCTGCTGGGGGCAGACCTGTCGCTTCAGAAAGTCTGGATCGACGGGGAGGAGATTCTGTAATTGCCGAGGTAATATGAGTACAAAGGGGGGACAATGAAACTGTTTGAGGCCGCAAACGCGGATGACATGGGGCGCATGGCGGCGGAAATCTTCCGCGAGGAGATTGCCCGCAAGCCGGATCTGACGCTTGGGCTCGCCACGGGCACATCGCCGATCCCGCTGTACCGGGAACTGGTCGAGCTGTGCCGGTGCGGGAAGACGGACTTCTCGCGCGTGCGCACGATCAACCTGGACGAGTACGTGGGGCTGGGTGCAGGACACCCGCAGAGCTACCGCTATTTCATGGACACGCACCTGTTCGACCACATCAACATCGACAAGGCGGCGACCGGGCTGCCGGACGGCTGCGCGGCGGATCTCGACCGGGAGTGCGCGCGTTACGACGGGCTCATCGAAGGGCTGGGCTACGCGGATCTGCAGCTGCTCGGAGTCGGGCACAACGGGCACATCGGCTTCAACGAGCCGGCTCCGCTCTTCTCCCGCCAGACAGCGGTTGTGGATCTCACAGACAGCACGATCAAGGCAAACGGCAGGCTTTTCGACGATCCTGCCCAAGTGCCGCGCCGTGCCATCTCCATGTCCATCCGCCACATCATGCTCGCCCGCAGGATCGTCCTGATCGCGACCGCCACGAAAAATGACATCATCCGCAAGGCGTTTGGCGGCGACATCACCCCGCAGGTTCCGGCCTCTGCCCTGCAGATGCATCCGGACGTGACCGTGATCCTGTCGCGGGAGTGAGGGGCTCCGCTGCTCCCGCGTAATCCTGCCCCACGGATTGATTTACCCCCCCTGTTCATGGTTTAATGAGTATATGGACAACGCAAGCAAAGAACGACTGTTACAGAAAATGATCGGGTACCGCAGGGAGCTGCACCGCATCCCGGAGCTCGACCGCGACCTGCCGAAGACGACGGCCTACGTCAAGACCGTGCTCGCGGGGCTTCCCTGCGAGGTGTATGACATCGGCACTCCCTTGGACAGCCCCGGCTTCGTGGCCTTCTTCCGCGGCGGGCTGGCGGGCGAGGACGCGCCGAGCGTGGCCTTCCGCAGTGACATGGATGCCCTGCCCGTGCAGGAGGAGAACGAAGACGATTACCGTAGCCTGCACGACGGCAGGATGCATGCCTGCGGACACGACGGGCACATGAGCATCCTGCTCGGCTTCGCGGAGATTGTCGCCGAGCATCTCGCGACGCTCGACAAGAACGTCCTGCTCGTCTTCCAGGCGGCAGAGGAGACAACGGGCGGCGCGCGCGACATCGTGTCCTCCGGCGTATTTGAGCACTTCCAGACGAAAAAGATCTACGGGTTGCATCTGTGGCCGAAGATTCCAAAGGGGCAGGTCGTCTGCCGAAGCGGTGCCTTCATGGCTTCGACCGTGGTGTTCACCGTCGATATTGAGGGACGGCAAGTGCATGTCGGCTCGTTCCGTTCCGGCGTGGACGCGCTCGAGGTGGGTTGCCGCTTTGTGGGCGCGGTCTACGAGATGGAGAAGGAAGAGATTGCCCCGCACATCGAACGCCTGCTGCGCATCGGGGTCTTCCAGAGCGGCACGGCGGTGAACGTCGTGTCCGGGGCGGCGCGGATCGCAGGCACGCTCAGGACATTTGACCGTGGCGTGCACGACCTCATGTGGAGGCGCATGCAGGAGATCGCAGACAGCCTTTCGATCCGCACGGGCGCGACCTTCACCCTCAATCACACACAGCCCTACCCGGCGGTCGTCAACCCCGCAGGTCTCTTTGTAGAAGCGCGCGGGCAGCTTACAGACGCGGGGCTGGACTTCCAAGAAGCCGAAGCGCCGCTGCTCATCGCTGAGGACTTCTCCTGCTATCAAGAAGCGCTGCCGGGGTTGTTCCTGCACTTGGGCACCGGCGGGGAGGAACCCTTGCACAGCTGCCGCTACCAGCTCGACGAAGACGTGCTGCTGACAGGTGTCCGCGTATTCACGACCCTGCTGGGCATCCAGTAGCCACCAGCCCGCACTGACCGGCATAGGAAAGGATAGGCATGACAGTCATCACCGAAGAAAACATGTTTTTGGCAAAGCGCCTGTTCCCGGGGCTCGCGCGCAGCGAGTCGGGCGGCGACCCCGCCTATTACGAAGAGAAATACCCTGCACGCGACCTGCCCGATGGGGCAGCGGTCACGCGGCTCGGCCCCAGCCCGACCGGGTTCATTCACCTGGGCAACCTCTACACCGCCATCGTCAACCAGAAGCTCGCGAACGAGACGGGCGGCATCTTCCTGCTGCGCGTTGAGGACACGGACAGCAAGCGGGAGATGGCAGGGGCAGTCGAGTCCCTCATCGCGTCCCTCTCGCATTATGGCGTGGTCTTTGACGAGGGCGTGATGCTCGACGCTCTGGTCGGCGGCGTGGTTGAGCAAGGCGGCTACGGCCCGTACCACCAAAGCGCCCGCCGCGACATCTACCACACCTTTGCCAAGCGACTCGTCGAAGAAGGCAAGGCATACCCCTGCTTCTTGACCGAGGAGGAGATCGACGGGATCCGCATCCGGCAGGAAGCGGCGAAGCTGACCCCCGGCATCTACGGGCAATGGGCGAAGTACCGTTCCTTGACGGCGGCAGAATACGGGCAGATGCTCGAGCGCGGACTGCCCTACGTGTTGCGCTTCCGCGCCCCGCAGGAAGAGCGGCGAATCTCCGTGCGGGACGGAATCCGGGGGGAAGTGCACGCACCGGGCAACACCATGGATTTCGTCCTCCTGAAATCGGACGGCATGCCCACCTACCACTTTGCGCACGTCGTGGACGACCACCTCATGCGCACGACGCACGTCATCCGGGGAGAGGAATGGCTCTCGTCCCTGCCAGTGCACGTGGATCTCTTCGAGGCGCTCGGCTTCGAGCTTCCTATATACTGCCACTCCGCCGTCCT
>JAITHG010000147.1 GCA_031280075.1 Eubacteriales Family XIII. Incertae Sedis bacterium
AGGAGCATGGATTCCGTAAGAGGATGGGCACGAAAAACGGGCGCAGGGTGCTCAAGCGCAGAAGGAGCAGGGGCAGGAAGGTCCTCTCCGCATAGAGGAGCGAGAGCTGCCGGAGGTGGGCCTTCGATGAGGGCGGATGTTCTTCGCGACAGCAGGGATTTTAAGAAACTGTACAGGAAAGGCACGTCTGTAGGAAGCAGGTACGTCGTCCTCATTTTCCTGAAAAATGGGCTTCCCTTCAACCGATACGCCTACCTAGCCAGCAAGAAAGTTGGGGACAGCGTGCGGCGCAACAGGGCCAGACGGCTCATGCGGGAAAGCCTTCGAGGGCAGAAGGGCTTGCTCAAACAGGGCTACGACATCCTCTACATCGCGCGCAACACCATCGCGGACAAGCAGGTGAAGTGCGGGGACGTACTGGATTCCGTCAAGAAAACGCTGAAAAAGGGTGCATTGTACAAATGAAGACGGTTTTGATCGTGCTCATACGGGGCTATCAAAGATTCATTTCCCCTTTCTTTCCGCCGACCTGTCGGTTCTATCCCACCTGCTCGTCCTATTTCATCCAGGCGCTTGAGAAGTATGGTCTGCTGAAGGGTTTCAGGCTGGGCTTGCTGCGCATCATGCGTTGCCACCCATTTCACCCCGGCGGTCACGACCCAGTGCCATGAGGCATCGGAGGCATTCACTCTTTACGGAGGAAATCTAGTTTGGATACATTTTTTGGCTTCATTGCCACACCACTCAGCTATCTCCTATCGGGGATCTATTCAGTCGTGAGCAATTACGGCATCACACTGCTCATCTTCACTCTCATCGTAAGGCTGTGCCTCTTCCCCCTCTATCTGGGGCAGATCAAGGGGCAGATCGCCATGGGGCGCCTGCAACCGCGCATGAAGGAGCTGCAGAAAAAATACGCGAACGACCGGGGAGAGCTCGGTGTCCAGATGCAGAAGCTCTACAAGGAGGAAGGCTACAACCCTGCGAAGGGCTGCCTGCCGATGCTCATTCAGATGCCGATCCTGCTGGGTCTGTTCTACTTGCTGCGGACACCGCTCACCTACGTCCATACGGACGCGATGATCTTCGCGGTGCATGAGAGCTTCCTGTGGATTCCGGATCTGAGTCAACCCGATCCGTGGATCCTGCCCATCATATCCGGCATCACGACCTTCTTCTCATTCTCCATCACGTCGATGCAAAGCCAGGTGGATCCGTCGCAGGCGAACCAGATGGCAGGCATGATGAAGATGATGAAATACTTCTTCCCTGTCATGATCGTATGGATGGGGCACACCTTCCCGGCGGGGCTTGCCTTCTACTGGTTCCTCGGGAACGTGTTCACCATCGTGCAGTACCAGGTGCTGCGCATCGTGCGGAAAAAGATCGAAAGGCAGATGGAAGAGGGGACCGGGGGCAAGAAAAAATAGGGGCTTCCACCGGAGCGCGGACATCCGCTGGGAGAGCGCGGACAACGCAACGGTGCGAAGGATATAAGACATTGCAATCGGTTCAAAGGATTACAGCAATCAGAAATGAGGAGAGACCATGGACTATTCCGAAAAATGGGGACGCGATGTTGACGAAGCAGTAAGGCTTGCCCTGGAGGATCTTGGCCTTACAGAAGACGAAGTGATGGTGACGGTGCTCGAAGAGCCTACGAAGGGCTTCCTCGGCATCGGACAGAAGCTCGCAAAGGTTCGCGTAGAGAAGATCGCGGTGGAAGAAGAGAAGCCGTTCCAGCAACCACAGCAGGGAGACCGACACGTGACGCGCGATCTGCGCAAGAAGAACCGTTCGAACACCGGCGGTCAGTCGCAGGGAGGCGGGCGTGGCGGGCGCGACCGCGATCGCGACCGGGACGACCGTGGATATCGTGGTGACAGAGGCGACCGCGGAGAGCGTGGCGACAGAGGCGACCGCGGTGGCAGGCAGGGAGGCGGGTACCATGGCGACCGGGATCGCGGGGACCGCGGCGACCGCGGTGGGTATCGCGGCGACCGTGGCGACCGTGGCGACCGCAGGGATCGCGGCGACCGTGGTGACAGGCATGACCGTGGTGACAGGCATGAACGCAACGAGTTTGGCCGCTACGATGACATCCCCGAATTCGACTTTTCCGACAAGCCCTCCCTGGCGGAGCGCCCGGCAGGCTTGGTGGAAGTAGCTGAAAACGAAGCGGCAAACTTCCTCCGTGCAGTGCTGGCGGGCATGGTGCTGAACGCCGAGGTTGCAGCCTTTGAGAATGAGGACTGCGTCTACATCGAGATCAGTGGAGCGGATTCCAAGACGGTCATCGGCAAACGCGGTCAGACGCTCGATGCCATCCAGTATCTGACCAACCTCGTCTCGAACAAGAAGCGCGAGACCTATCGTCGCGTCATCATCGACGTGGAAGGATACCGCTCGCGGCGAGAGAAGACCCTCGAACGCCTTGCGGCGAAGCTCGCGCAGAAGGTGATGCGCTCCGGGCGCAGCGTGCGGCTTGAACCGATGAACCCCTATGAGCGCAAGGTGATCCACGCGACGCTCCAGAAGGTGGAAGGCATCGATACGCGCAGCGAAGGAGAAGAGCCGTACAGAAGGGTCATCATCGAACGCGTCCGATGAGCGGAACCATCGCCGCCGTCTCGACCGCATATGGCGAGGGCGGCATCGGCATCGTGCGGATGAGCGGTGCGCGCGCGGGGGAAATACTTGGCGGGATTTTCCGGGCGCGCGCGGACACTGCCCCCGCCACAGCCTTTCAGGACAGACATCTATATTACGGACATATTGTAGAACCTGCGTCGGGGGAGACCATCGACGAGGTTCTTGCCGTTTTCATGCGATCCCCGCACACCTATACGGGGGAGGATGTGGCGGAGATCCATTGCCACGGCAGCGTGGTGTCGTTGCGCCGGATCTTGGGGCTTTGTTGCACGCGGGGGGCGGTGCTTGCTCCCGCAGGGGAATTTACGAAGCGCGCCTTCCTGAACGGGCGGATCGACCTGGCGCAGGCGGAGGCTGTCATCGATGTGGTGCGCGCGCGGACAGACGAGGGGGCGCGTGCGGCTCTCTGGCAGCTGGGGGGGCGGCTGAGTGCTGAGGTCTCGTCGCTGCGCGGACAGCTCGCGGACGTGGTGGCGCAGGCCATCGTGCTGATGGACTACCCGGATGAGGACGAGAATCCGGCGGATGTGCGCTCGGTCGCGCATTCCATCAGCGTGGCGCTTGGAAAGACATCGGCGCAGCTGGATGCGTTGATACAGACGGCGGAATCTGGACGCATGGTGCGAGAGGGCCTGAACGTCGTCATCGCAGGGAAGGCAAACACAGGCAAGTCATCCCTGCTCAACGCCTTGCTGCGCGAAAACCGTGCTATTGTGACGGACATGCCCGGCACAACGCGGGACAGCATCGAAGCATACCTCGACCTGCGCGGCATACCCGTGCGGCTGACGGATACGGCGGGCATCCGGGATGCGGACGGCGAGGCGGAGCGGATCGGCATCGACCGCGCGAAGGCGCTGGTCTCTGACGCGGACCTCGTCATCCTGTTGCTAGACGGCAGCAGGGCGCTTGATGTAGACGACAGGGATGCGCTCGCACACGTGCACGGCAGGCGGATGCTGGTCTGCGTCAACAAGTGGGATCTCCCGCATGCGTTCACGGCAGAGGATCTACGACGGTTTCTCGGCGACGGCATCGCCGACGGCGAAGAAAGCAGCGCTGGCGACGCAAACGACGCAAACAACGCTTTCGGGAAAGGCATTCACATCCTTTCCGCGCTGGAAGGAACGGGCATCGACACACTCGAGGACTACCTTGTCAGCATGGTGTACGGCGGCAACCTGCGGCAAGGGGAGAGCCTGCTCGTCACAAATATGCGACACAGGGAACTGCTCCTGCGTGCCAAAGACGAAGTGGATGACGCGGCAAGGGCACTCACATTGCAAGGCACGCCTGACTTCGCGGAGATGGGGGCGCGCACTGCCTGGGAGCTGCTGGGGGAGATCACGGGTGAAACAGCGACAGAGGACATCCTAGACAGGGTATTCGAACAGTTTTGCGTCGGGAAATGACACGACGCGACGGAACGCGATGCGATACAAAAGCAAGGAACAATGTATGAACCATTATGACGCAATCGTTGTCGGGGCGGGGCATGCCGGCTGTGAGGCTGCGCTCGCCTGCGCCCGCCTCGGTCTCGAGACGCTCATCCTGACAATGCAGATGGAATCCGTGGCGATGATGCCCTGCAATCCGTCCATCGGCGGTACTGGAAAAGGGCAGCTCGTCCGGGAGATCGACGCACTGGGCGGCGAGATGGGCGTGCACATCGACAAGACCTTCCTGCAGAGCAGGATGCTGAACGGATCAAAAGGCCCTGCCGTCCACTCGCCACGCGCGCAGGCGGACAAGCTGCGCTACCATGAGGAAATGATCCGCGTCCTGAAAATGCAGGAGCGCCTGACGCTGCGCGAGGGGGAGGTCGTGGATCTGCGCCTGAAAGACGGACGCGTGTCAGGTGTTTTGCTTGACTCAGGTGAAATCATCGCATCCCGCACGGTCATCTTGGCAACGGGTACGTACCTGTCCGGTCTGCTACACATTTCAGACCGCGCCAAGCAGAGCGGGCCTGCCGGTCTCAGGGCATCCTACGCCTTGGCTGAAAACCTGCGCGCGAAAGGGCTGCCGCTGCGGCGTTTCAAGACAGGGACACCTGCGCGCGCGCTCGCCTCCACGCTCGACTACGGGGCGATGCAGGAGCAGCACGGCGACGAACGCATCCGCCCGTTCTCCTTTCTCAACGAGGGGAAGGACATCGGCGGAAACCGCATCTCCTGCTGGCTGACTTGGACGAACGAGGTTGGGCACACCCTCGTCGCGGAAAACATCGGGCGGACTGCTCCCTACGGCGGGTACACGACCGGCGTAGGACCGCGGTACTGCCTGTCGATCGAGGACAAAGTGAGCCGCTTTCCGGAGCGAAACCGGCATCAGGTCTTCCTGGAACCAGAGAGCCTGTCAAGCGATGAGGTTTACATACAGGGGATGAGCACGAGCCTGCCCGAGGACATCCAGGAGCGTTTTTACCGAACCATCCCTGGGCTTACACATGCCGAGTTTGCGCGCTACGCATATTCCATCGAATACGACTGCCTCGATCCACTGTCCCTGAAACCTTCGCTGGAGTACCGACACATTGCCGGACTGTTTTGCGCGGGGCAGTTCAACGGGACATCTGGATACGAAGAGGCTGCGGCCCAAGGCCTCCTCGCGGGCATCAACGCCGCCCGCCTGCTCGATGGAAAGCCGCCGTGGACACCCGCACGCTCAGAGGCCTACATCGGGGTGCTCATCGACGACCTCGTGACAAAGGGCACGGACGAGCCATACCGCATCATGACCTCGCGCGCCGAATTCCGGCTCATCCTCAGGCAGGACAATGCAGACCTGCGTCTGACGGAGACAGGTCACCGCCTTGGGCTAGCCACAGAGGAACGCTACCGCCTCTACAGAGCCCACCGGGAACAGACGGAGGCAGAACTCGCCCGCCTGGGTCGTACCTTCGTGTCCCCTGCCGCAGCGGATGCCTTCGTTGGCAGCCTGATGGATGCAGACCAAGGACGCCGACCTTTTCGGGAAAGGGTGAGCCTCGCAGGACTGTTGCTGCGACCGGAAGTCAGCTATGCATCTCTGTCATGCATTGACATTGACAGGCCGGAAGATCTTCCTGACAACGTGCGGGAGCAGGCGGAGATCCAGCTGAAGTACAGGGGGTACATCGAAAAGCAGGAGATACGCGTACGGCGCTTTCAGAAGATGGAAGGCAGGCAAATCCCTGACGGGATCGACTACGCAGCGCTCCACGGACTTCGAAACGAGGCGCGGCAGAAGCTTGCCGCACAGCGCCCGGCATCGATCGGTCAGGCATCGCGCATATCCGGTGTCTCCCCTGCGGATGTGAACGTCCTGCTGATCCACCTCGCACGCATGGAAGGAACCAGATGAAACTCATGAAACTCCAAGAATATTTGAAATGGCTCGGTATCGCCGAGCCGGAGGGGACGGCAGGGCTGTTGCTGGATTTCATGCGGCTCGTGCTGGAAAAAAACGAGGACATCAACCTGACCGCCATCACGGAGGAGGGCGAATTTGTCGAGAAACACCTTATGGATTCTCTCACCTGCTACGGCTGGCCGGAGATAGAATCCGCCTCCCGCGTCGTGGATGTGGGAACCGGTGCCGGATTCCCGGGTCTTCCCCTCGCGCTGCTCTACCCTGAGAAGGAGTTCCTGCTCATGGACTCCCTCGGAAAACGCATCTCCTTTCTCCGGGAGGCTGCAGCGGCGTTGGGGATCAGAAATGTGGAATGCCTCCACAGCCGCGCCGAGGATGCAGGCAGGGATCCCACCCGTCGTGAGCGCTACGACCTCTGTCTGTGCCGAGCTGTGGGTCACTTGGGAATCCTGTCAGAATACTGCCTCCCCCTCGTGCGGAAGGGTGGGGTCTTCTATGCCTATAAGACCGTCGGTGCCGCGCCGGAGATCGATCAGAGCCTCCAGGCGAGACTGCTGCTCGGGGCATCCAGTACAGTGGAGACACGCCTTTGCCCTATTGGAGGGGCTGGTGCTGACGAAACAGGCAATGCTGCCAAGAAGGCCGGGCAATACGCCCACACCATCATGGTCATCCGCAAAGAACGTCCCACACCGCGCACCTATCCGAGAAAGGCGGGGACACCCGCCCGCGTTCCGCTTTGAGACCTGTGCGGGGGACGGCTCAACGGAAGAGGGCGAGGAGTTTCTGCCAGAAAGTCTGCGGTGCCGTTTCCGGTGTCTCCACCTCGGCCGTTTCCACCAACTCGATGGGCGCGGTCTTGATGGCGAACTGAAGGGAGGCAATCTGTCCGTTCTTCTCCGACACAAAGGAGAGAGGGGCTGCCGTTTTTCCTTGGAGGGACTTGAGGATGCCGTCGATTCGGCTGTCCATACCCGCAACCCGTCTGTGTGCTTCGGCCGCGCCCGACGCGAGCGCCGCCGTGCCGCTGGAAAGATCCGTTGCGCCCCCGCGCAGCGCCATCACCCCTCGGTTCAAGGCAGCCACGCCTTCGGCGAGGGAGCGCCAGCCGCGAGCGACTTCGGCGATGCCACCTACGATCCCCTCGAACCCTTCCGCAAGCCCGTCCACGCCGGTCGTATACTGGACGATGCCGACATCCAGCGCAACATACTGATCCGTGAGCGAACGGATCCCTTCCGCAAGCTTGGACAGGTCTGGTAGCGCAGCGCCCAGCGTGCCGGCGGCCTCCGCGATGCCAGAATCGAACACCGCGTAGCGCTGCTGCAGGGTGCCCAACCCTTCTGCGATTTCGCCAGCGGCACCCTCCACGCTGCCGAGGTAGCGTTCCGTTCCCCCTAGGGCAGCGTTGTTTCCCTTGAGCAGTGCAGGCAGCGTCTCGAGCAGGGCGATCTGCGACCGAAGCTGCGCAGCGCGCACTTCCTGCCCAAGGGTGCCCTCCGCCAGCTGCAGGGCCGTGCGCAGGGCAGGAAGCAGCGCAGAAACGCCGGCAGCGGCCTGCTCATTCCCCGCTCGCAGGGCATCCACATCAACCCCTCCACTTGACAGAGATGCCTTGTACTGCGCGCTGGAGAGTCTGTCCTTCAGCAGCGAGGCTCCCGTCTGCAGCTCAGCAATGGCAGAACGGATGATACCGGAAGCGGTGACGAGCTGCGCGAGCCCGTCCGCCTGGACAGAG
>JAITHG010000208.1 GCA_031280075.1 Eubacteriales Family XIII. Incertae Sedis bacterium
ATCCATTCCTCCCGGTTGACCTTGTCCTGGATGTTCTCGCGCGCCGCTACGATGGCGGCAAGCTTTCCAATCCATTTTGCCCAGTAAAACAGGGTCACGGACGATCCGAAGACGATGCACAGGACGACCCACATGTTGCCCGAGTCGACGAAGGACTGGAGCGCCGCCCACTTGGAGACTAGCATCCCGAAGGGGGCGAGGAACATGCCCGCGATGCCGATGAGCATGAAGACCGCCAGGCGCGGCATGCGCCCGAACAGCCCGTCCATGTCCTCGATGTCGCGGCTGCCGATGTTGTGCTCGGCAGTGCCGACGCTGAGGAAGAGCAGGGCCTTCGTGACGGCATGGAAGATGATGAGCATAATGGCAGCCCATACGCCTGCCTCCGTGCCCAACCCCGCACACGCCACGATCAGCCCGAGGTTCGCGATGGTGGAATAGGCGAGCACGCGCTTGGCGTTGCTCTGCGTGACCGCCGCGAAGGACGCGAGCAGGAAGGTGATGCCGCCGACCATGATGACCATAAAGCCGGGCGAGGTGACGCTGGCGATGAAGCCGGGGCTGGTGCCGTCGGCGGCGAAACCGCCCGAATCGACCGTGCCGACGCCGAGCAGCGGCGACAGCTTCACGACGAGGAAGACACCCGCCTTGACCATCGTCGAGGAGTGCAGCAGGGCGGAGGTCGGCGTGGGTGCGACCATCGCGCCGAGCAGCCAACTGTTGAAGGGCATCTGCGCCGCCTTTGTGATGCCCGCGAAGGCGAGCAGGATGACGATTGCGTTGATGAACACGTTTGGCTGCCCGCTGAGTTTCGCGGCAAGCCCGTTCGCGATGAGCTGGTCGAGCTCCAGCGTGTGCAGCTGCGGCTGTCCGGCGAGCACGATGGCAAACACGAAGGCAAGCCCACCGAGCAGGTTCATGATGAGGGCGCGGAAGGAATTGTTGATGGCCTCCTCTGTCTTCGTGTAGCCGATCAGCAGGAAGGAGCAGAGCGTCGTGACCTCCCAGAAGAAGTACATCCAGACGAGATTGTTCGACAAAACGATGCCGAACATCGCCGACAGGAAGAGGAACATCAGGAAGAAGAAATAAGGTCTCCTGTCCTTCTCGCCCGCATGATGGTGCTGGAAGTCCTTCATGTACCCCAGCGAGTAGACTGTGATCAGTGTACCGATGATTCCGATGATGAGCGTCATGATGAGTGTGAAATGGTCGAGGTAGAGGTTGTTTGCCACCTCGATCTCATGCCCTGCCGTCTGTTCGAACCAGATCAGCACCGGGCACTGCACCGCCACGAGCACGGATGCCAGCGGTTTTCTGTACTTTACGCCGAGGATGAAGATCAGGAGCGCCAGCGCCACCTCGATGCCCATCATGACGTTTCCCGCCACCTCGCTTGCCTTGCCGCTCTGCAGGAAAAAGACCGTGCCCTTCCCGTAGTTCTGGACTACGAGCACGATGGACAAGGCGGCGATGATGAGGGCGGACGCCATGACGAGCGGTCCCCTTGCCTTGTCGGAACGGAGCAGCAAAAGCAGTAGCGCGACGACAAACGGGAACAGAATAAGAACCAGGATTGTATTCAATGTTTCAGATCCTCCCTGCGTCTGTGATAACATACCGACCTATTATACAACAGGAAAAAGCCCTGCTCAAGGCACGGGTTGCGCCTTTTTTTGGATTTCTTTCCTGATTTCTGCGTCCCCCTCCGGGGGATGCGGACTGCCGCCGCACCCCGGAGGGGACGTAGACCGCCGCTACTGCTTCCGGAGCCTGCCGAGCGCGCGGACGCCGACGAACAGGACGACATACGTGAGGATGCAGCCCAGTGTCAGCATCCAGACGCGTCCCATACCCTGCGCTGTGAAGACATTGCCGTCCACGAACTCGCTCGGGTAGGCGTTGATGGTGACGAGGGAAAGAACGACGGACAGGACTGCCACGACGATGAGCACGACGGCCCATACGCCGCCACCCACTGCCAGGTTGGCATCCCTTGCCTCGCGTTCCTGCCGCTTCGTCTCGGCGACCGTGCCGGGCTTGATCGGGAACTTCTCGTCAAAGGTGACCTCGTCTGCGCCGATGGTCACGGTTGTGCGGATCTTGCCGCGCCATTTCTGCACCTGGAAGCCGACGACCGGCAGCAGGATGATGTCCATGGAGAGCAGGAAGATGGGCAGCCCGTCCCCTTCCTCGAAGACGAGCAGAGCCATCGCCGCGATCTGCACGATGATGGCGAACCAAGCCAGCCCGGGGAACCACGCCGCCTTCACGGTCAGCACCTCCTGCGGGTCGTATCCACGCTCCTTCAGGCGCTTGCGGAAGACGATCTGCGAATAGAGGATGCCCACCCAGCACAGCGTGCCCGTGAAGCCTGCGATGCCGATGAGGGCGATGTACATCGTGCTGTCCTCGCCGCCCATCATGCCGAGCTGCGCGATGAGGAAGCTCAGCAGGAAGATGATCCAGACGAAGACGAGCGAGAAGATCGTCGCGTTCTGCGGGGTGTTGAAACGGTTGAGCTTGGACAGGAACTTGGGCGCGAGCCCCTCCGTCGAGAGCCCGTACAGCGAGCGCACTGTCCCGTAGAAGCCGGAGTTTGCACAGCTGAACGCCGCGATGAGCGTGACGATCTCGAAGATGACCGCCCCCCACTTGAAGCCGTAGGCGACGAGCGCCTGCGCGAAGACCGAGTCGTCCAGCGTCGCCGCGAAGTACGGCATGATGAGCGAGAGGATGAAGATCGGGACGAGGTAGATCAGGATGATGCGGTAGGCGACCTTCTTGCAGGCGGCAGGCACGTTCTTCTCCGGGTCCTGCGTCTCCGCTGCCGACAGCCCGACGATCTCCGAGCCTTGGAAGTTGACGAGGGTCCAGATCATCATGAGGATGATGATGCCTCCGCCGCTCGGGAAGAGCTGCTCCACTGCGGTCTTGCCCGTCTCGGCGAGCATCGCGCCCAGCCCGATGAAGCCTGCCCCCACCGTGAAGCTCTCGCCGTCCTCGTTCACGAGCGTCGCCCCGTGGTTGAAGAGCCCAAGCCAGATGGTGATGGCAGCCAGCACGAAGAGGATGATGGCGCAGATCTTGACGATCGCCATGATCGACTCGACGTGCCCGAACCATTTGACCTGATAGATATTGATGAAGGTGAGCAGGGCAAGCGTGATGATGCCGACGATGAACAGCGTCGTGGGAGACGCATCGCCCCCGAAGAACAGGACGTTCGAGAAGGTCGCGACCGCCAACGCCTCGGACGGGATGTAGCAGACCCAGTTCGCCCAGAAAGCCCAGCCGATGCCTGCCGACGCAGTGTCGCCCATGAACTCCCGGGTGTAGGACACGAAGGAGCCGCGCCGCGGGATGTTGACGAGCAGCTCTGCGAACGACTGCATGACCCCGAAGATGGTCAGCCCCGCCAGCGCGTAGGCGATGAGTGTCGCGCCCGCGCCCATGTCATGGAACGTAAGACCCAGCCCCAGGAAGTAGCACGATCCGATGATGCCCCCGAGGGCGATCAGCGAGACATGCCAAGGCAGGATGCCACGGGTCAAGGTCCGTTCGCTTTTTTCTACGATTCTTTCTTCAGACATTTGCATTCCCTCCATTGCAGATACGATCGGATTGGTCGGGGCCAGCTGACGAACAAAAAAAGATTATTGCAAAAACGGTTGCTGTCCGCCCCAAAGACAAGGCAATTATACAAACTATGGGCAGCGAATGCAACGGGGACCAGACTGAAAACCGATATTCGCATATATCTCATATGTCAGAATACTTGGTGATCAGTGCTGGCTGCGAGCCTTTCGGTCGCTTTCAAAGATCCGCCCGAGGATGCCGAACAACACAGCGAGCGCGCCGGAGGCAATGGTCGCCGCCCGGATCGCCGCCCACATCGCCTGCTGGCTCGCGAAGAGCGTCATGTCGTAGTCGTCGGGATACACCCATTCCTTTTCGTACACCGGCAGGAAGAGGCAGCCTGCGATGCCGACGACCGTGAGGATGGCGAACATGACGGCGATGCGGCTTACGTCCCCGACCGCGAGCTTCGTGCGCGGGTTGAGCGGGTGTGCCGCCGGATCCTTCTTCGCCAGCCCGCCCTTCATGCGCTTCCATATATAATAGACGACCGGGCCGGACACGATGCCCGCCATGCCGCCGATGAAATAGTCCGAGCCGTTGATGAGGAAGGAGAAGAAGGCAATGCAGATCGGCATGATGCAGAGCACGCACAGGAAGCCGAAGCCACCCGGCACGCGGAAGCGGTATTCCTCCTTCGGGATGCGCCGCCGCAGAACGAGCGCGGAGATGTAGACCAAGATGTAGGAGCTGACGAGCAGGAATACATCTACGACGACGAGTGTCGTGAAGTCGATCATGCAGAGGACGAGGTTGACGACGGCAACCGAGATGACCGCCACATAGGGCACGCCGTGCTTCTTGTCCACCTTCACGAGGAAGTCCGGCGCGAGGTTGTCGTCCGCGAGCGCAAAGAAGCCACGCGAGCCGGAGGCGATGTAGGTGTTGAAGATGGAGCACTGGGCTACGACGGCTACCACGCCGAAGAAGATGCCGAGCGCGGGACCTGCGAAGTGGCTCGCGACGGTCGCGTAGCCGATGACATCCGCTCCCTCCGAGCCCCAGTTCAGGAAGTCGAAATCCGGTCCTTCCGTCTTGAACGCGGAGATGGAGGCGAGGGTCGGAAAGATGTAGGTCGCCATGATGAGGGGCACCGTGATGAGTGTCGCCCTGGAGATGACCTGCGGATCCTCCAGCTCTCCCGCGATGGTCGACATGGACTCGTAGCCCGAGTACATCCACATGCCGATGGACAGCCCCGCCCCGATGTAGAAGAACCAGTCGGAAGGCGCTTCGACCGGGTAGGCGGTAAGCGGCTCGAAGGGGTTCCCTCCCCAATTCGCGAAGCCGATGATGGCGACCATGGCAAAGGCGGCGATGACGAAGATGGACAAGATGTTCGTCACGATGCCGACATCCCGCACCCCGCGGATGTTGATCCACATGAAGAGCAGGATCATAGCTGCCTTGAAGGCGAACTCCTGCCACTTGGTCAGATCGAAGAGCCCGCTCAGGTAGCCGCCCGCGAGCACCACGTAGAGCGTGTTGTCGATGTAGATGGAGATCGTGCGCCACCAGCCCGCCTGGAATCCCCAAAATTCCCCGAGCGCCTCCTGCACCCATTTATAGTAGCCGCCCTCCTGCGGGCGTACTGAACCCAGCTCGGCGGCGACGAGCCCGAAGGGCAGCCCCCATACGAAGGGTAGGACGATGAGCATGATGAGCGTCAGCCCCGGTCCTGCCTCGGGGATCATGTCCTCGATGCCGTAGCAGCCTGCCGCGACGAGCGAAAAGACCATGAAGACGACGGTAAACGTGCTCATCCTGTGCTTTTTCAGACCTCGTTCCCCGGTGTCCATGGCGATCCTGGGTGTGAGGTTCCCATTCGACCCTTTCGATGACATAGTCCAGTGCCTCCTTCCGCTTCGGTTCAAAACCCAGCAACAACAAACAACCTATAATAATTGCCGACGTAATAATTTTGATAAAAGTGTAATACCTACATGCAGTGCAGTCAATCGACGCAAGGTCACAGAATTGCGAAATAATGATGACCGAGTTGCGGTATTGCGTGATGGCACTTGCTCTGGTGGAAGGGAATCAGATCTCGCGCCTGCCTTCGATGGCGCGTGAGAGCGTGATGTCGTCCGTATAGTCGAGGTCGCCGCCGATGGGAACACCGTGGGCGATGCGGGAGACACGGATGCCGGACGGGCGGATGAGCTTTGCTGTGTACATGGCGGTCGCCTCGCCTTCTATGTTGGGGTTGGTCGCGACGATGACTTCTTTCACTTCGTCGCTCCCCTGGAGACGCACGATGAGCTGTTTCAGGTTGATGTCCTCTGGCCCGATGCCGTCCATCGGCGAGATCGCCCCGTGCAGGACGTGATAAAGCCCTTTGTATTCACGCATGCGCTCGATGGCTGCCACGTCCCTAGGGGACTCGACTACGCAGATGATGCTGTGGTCGCGCCCCGGGTCGGTGCAGAGTGCGCAGGGGTCGGTGTCCGTCAGGTTGCCGCAGGTGGAGCAGTAGCGCAGGTCACGCCTGGCTGCAGTGATGGCATCCGCCAGCGCATAGGCATGCTCCTCACTCATCTGAAGGATGTGGAAGGCGAGTCTCTGGGCAGTCTTTCCGCCGATGCCCGGCAGGCGCGAAAGCTCTCCGATCAGTTTCTGAAGGGGTTTGGGGTAGGTGCTCACGTCAGAATGGCAAGTTCAGGCCGCCGGTGACCTTTTCCATCTCCGCCTGGGATATCTCTTCGATCTGACGCAGTGCCTCGTTGACTGCCACGATGATGAGATCCTGCAGCATTTCCGGGTCGTCCTTGTCCATGACATCCGGATCGATCTTCACGGAGACGATCTCCTTCTTGCCGTTTGCCGTCACTTCGACCGCGCCGCCGCCTGCCGTGGCGGTCGCCTCCTTCTTGTCGATCTCCGCCTGGACATCCTCC
>JAITHG010000216.1 GCA_031280075.1 Eubacteriales Family XIII. Incertae Sedis bacterium
GAAATCTGCGAGACTTCCAATGTATGGGTGAGCCGTGTGCGGTAGTGGTCGCCCTCGGGGGCGATGAAGACCTGTGTCTTGTGCATGAGGCGGCGAAATGCCTTCGAGTGGATGATCCGGTCGCGATCCCGCTGGAAGACCGTGCGGAAAGCGCAGGGCTCCTCCTGCATCGCGCGACCTTTTGACTCTGCCGACTTTGTCGCGAAGCTGCTGTAGATCTCGTATTCTCGTTGTTCCGATGCGATTCTGTCCAGCATTTTTCCCTCACGGTGGATCGCTCCGACTGTACGGATGTCCCTATTTGCCCGTGTGGCCGAAGCCTCCTGCGCCTCGCTTGGTCTCTGCCAACTCTTCGGCCAGCTCCCATTCTACGCGCTCGTAACGCGCTACGACCATCTGGGCAATGCGGTCTCCCGGATGAATCGTGAAGACCTCCTGCCCTAGGTTGATGACCGGCACCTTGATCTCTCCACGGTAGTCGCTGTCGATCGTCCCGACGGCGTTTGTCAGCGTAATGCCGTGCCGCACGGCAAGCCCGCTGCGCGGGCGCACCTGCGCCTCGTATCCTGGCGGCAGTTCGATGGACAGCCCTGTTGGGATCAGGGCTCGCATGCCGGGTTCAAGTCGCATGGGTTCGCCCATGAAGGCCTGCAGATCCATGCCGGAGGAGCCGTCTGTTCCGTAGCTCGGCAGCTCGGCACCTTCCTCCGCCTTGATCCTGACCTTCTTTGCCGACTCCTTCACGCCGCTCAAAGTCCCATGTCCCGTGCAGACAACTGTTTCTTCCCGATGTGCACGGACGTGTAGTCCGCGAGATCGGCGTAACGCGCTGCCACACGCTTGATGTCCTCACAGGTGACCGCATCGATGCCGCCGATGATCTCCTCAGCCGTGTAGCCCCTGCCGTGCAGGAGGTAGTTGCGACCTGCGGAAAACATGCGACCGCTCACGTTCTCCTGGTTGAAGATGTAGTGCCCTTTGTTCTGTTCACGTGCCTTCGCAAGTTCGGCTTCGCCCACGCCCTCACGGGCGAGCAGTTCCGTCTCCTCGCGGATGGCATCGGCTGTGACCCGCTCGTTGCCCTCGCCTACTCCTGCGTAGATCAGGAAGATCCCGTCCTCCACGAAGGCGGACGACATGGAGTACACCGAATAGGCGAGCCCTTTTTCCTCGCGAACCTTCTGGAAGAGGCGCGAGCTCATGCCCCCTCCCAGGATGCTGCTGTAGACGGTGAGGGCATAATGATCCTCGTGTTCGTAGGGCACTCCGCGCATCCCGAAGTAAAGGTGGGACTGCTCAATGTCCTTCGTGCGGGACAGGAAGGACGGCGCGTGCGCCACATGCGGCACCGACCGGTTCAGGGAGCGGGTGGGGGCCAGGGGCGCGAGCCCTTCCGAAAGTTGTGCGGTAAGCGCCTGCTCGTCGAAATTCCCGCAGACTGCCACGACGATGTTGTCTGCCGTGTAGCACCGACTCATATACCGGAGGATGTCGTCCCGCGTGATCGAGCCCACGGTCTGCTTCGTGCCGATGATGCGGTGCCCGAGATTGGAGCCGTCAAAGACCGCCTCCTCCACCAAGTCCTGCCCGAGATCCTCGGGCGTGTCCTCGATCATCTTCATCTCTTCGTAGACGACCTGTTTCTCCTTCTCCATCTCGTCCGCGTCGAAGAGCGCGCCCGTCAGCATGTCGACGAGCACGTCCGCAGACTCGCCCACGTGGGAGGAGAGCGACTTGACGTAATAGCAGGTCGCCTCCTTGCCCGTGAAGGCGTTCATGCTGCCGCCCGTCCGGTCGATCGCCTCCGCGATCTCCTTCGCGCTGCGGCGCTGCGTCCCCTTGAAGAGCATGTGCTCGATGAAGTGGGAGATGCCGGGCTGCCGGGATGCCCCGGCATTTTCGCCCGCAATGTCCGCCGTCTCGTCCACCGCGCCCGCACGCACCCAGATGCCGACCGCAGCCGAGCGGACATGCGGCAGCGTCTCGAACACGAGCGTTGTGCCGTTTGGCAATGTTTCTTTTCTGAACATGGCGGACTACTTGTCGAGCAGTTCTTTGCGGCTCAGGTTGATGCGGTTCTGATTGTCGATCTCCACAACTTTGACCGTCACCTTGTCGCCGATGTTCATGACGTCTTCGACCTTCTCGACGCGGTAATTCTCCATCTTCGAGATGTGCAGCAGCCCTTCCTTGCCGGGCAGAACCTCGATGAACGCGCCGAAGGGCATGATGCGCTTGACCGTGCCTTCGTAGATCTCGCCGATCTCCACGTCCTTGAGCAGCAGCTCGATCGCTGCGACACCCGCCTCCGCCGCCTCCATGTCGGGCGCGGCGATGTAGATGATGCCCGTGTCCTCGATGTCGATCTTGACACCCGTCTCGTCGATGATGCGGTTGATGGTCTTGCCGCCCGGTCCGATGACCGTGCGGATGTCGTCCGTGTCGATCTGGATCGTGATGATGCGCGGCGCATAGGGCGAGAGCTCTGCGCGCGGCTCCTTGATCTCCTCTTCCATGATGTCCATGATCTCAAGCCGCCCACGCTTCGCCTGCGCGATGGCATTGGCAAGGATTTCCCTTGACAGACCGTGCACCTTGATGTCCATCTGCAGCGCCGTCACACCGTTGCGCGTGCCTGCTACCTTGAAGTCCATGTCGCCGTAGTGATCCTCGAGCCCCTGGATGTCTGACAGGATCGCCATGCGGCTCTGCCCCGTCGACTCGTTGTATTCTTCGATCAGCCCCATTGCGATGCCGGACACCGGTGCCTTGAGAGGCACGCCCGCATCCATGAGCGCCAGCGTGCTGCCGCAGACGGAACCCTGCGACGAGCTGCCGTTCGAGGAGAGAACCTCCGAGACGACACGGATGGCGTAGGGGAATTCCTCCTCATCGGGAAGCAGGGGGAGGATCGCCCGCTCGGCGAGCGCGCCGTGCCCGATCTCCCTGCGTCCGGGACTTCTGAGCGGCTTCGTCTCGCCGACGGAATACGGCGGGAAGTTGTACTGGTGCATGTAGCGCTTGTTCGTGTCCTCGCTGATGCCGTCGATGGTCTGCCCCTCGTTCAGGGGGGCGAGCGTCACGATGGAGAGAACCTGTGTCTGCCCGCGCTTGAAGAGTCCCGACCCGTGGGTGCGCGGCAGGAACGCCGTCTCGCACCAGACCTGGCGGATCTGCTCCGTGTTCCTGCCGTCCGGGCGGATGCCCTCGTTCAGGATCATGCTGCGGAATTCTTCGACCATGACATCTTCCGCCACGGCACCGATGAGCTTTTCCTGCTCCGGGTAGGTCTCCGCGAAGAACTCCTTCGCGTCCTTGTTCACGGCCTCGATCTTCGCGTACTGCTCCTGGCGGTCTGCCGTGTGCAGGGCATCCTTGAAGCCGTCGCGCACCCGCGCAGTGACATCGCGCTTGAGATCCTCCGGGATCACCGGCGGGACGACCTCGACCTTCGGCTTGCCGACCTCGGCGACGATGCCGTCGATGAACTCGATGATGCCCTTGATCTCCTCATGTGCGAAGAAGATGGCATCGATCATCGTCTCTTCCGGGACTTCCTTCGCGCCCGCCTCGACCATCATGATGGCATCGCGCGTGCCGCTGACCGTCAGGGACATCTGCGTCAGCTTGCGCTCCGCCTCCGTCGGGTTGATGACAAAACGCCCTTCGATGTAGCCGATGATGATGGTGGCCGTGGGACCGTCGAAGGGGATGTCCGAGATCGAAAGCGCGATGGACGCGCCGATCATCGCAGCGACCTCCGGCGGCGCGTCGAGGTCTACGCTCAGCACT
>JAITHG010000234.1 GCA_031280075.1 Eubacteriales Family XIII. Incertae Sedis bacterium
CCAGGCATCGGCTACGGGGGCAGCTGCTTCCCGAAGGATGTCCGCTCGCTGGTCAGCGTCAGCGAAGGTGCCGGCTACACGCCGCAGATCCTCCGTGCTGTTGACGGCGTGAACAACCGCCAGAAAGAAGTCCTTCCGGCGAAGGTCGTCGCGCGGTACGGCGAGGATCTCTCGGGCAGGCGCTTCGCGGTCTGGGGGCTCGCCTTCAAGCCAAACACGGACGACATGCGAGAGGCACCGTCCCTGTCCATCATCCGGGCGCTCGCCGCGCGCGGCGCGCACGTCCAGGCCTACGACCCGCAGGCGATGGAAGCAGCCCGCACGCACTATTTCCAGGAAGAGGTGCAGTCGGGCGCGCTCCGCTTCGCAAAGGATCGCTATGCAGTGCTGGAGGGTGCGGATGCCCTGCTGCTCCTGACCGAGTGGCAGGAGTTCAAAAGCCCGGATTTTGACCGCATCAAGGAGGCTCTGAAGGAGCCGGTGCTCTTCGACGGGCGCAACCAGTTTGATGACAGGGCGCTCGTTGAGGCGGGCTTTACCTACATCCGCATCGGCTATGCCCCGTGCGCAGACCGATGAAGAGCATCGTCGTCCAGACCTATTTCCACCTGCTGCACGCCATCGCCCTCACGCTGGACAAGGGGCTGGACGCGCGTCTATATGTGTCAAGGTCTTTCCTTGATTTCTCGGATGACCTGATCGCCCGCATCGAGGACACGGGGCTGTTCGGATCTGTGACGACCATCCAGGACAAGGGGGATCTCGACGGCTTTCTCGAAGCCATGCGACGGACGGAAGGCATGGACGATGCGGAGATCGACAGGATCGGATCCTCCATCTTCGAAGAATACCTGACACCGTATTACGCAGACCGCTTTGCAGAGGCAGACCCGGAGGAAGAGATCATCCTCTACAACGACTCACAGTGGTACTTCTACTATATCGCGAACCGCTTCAAGGACATCACGGTCGCTGAGGACGGCTACGGCGTGATCGCCAGGATGCTGGAGAGCAAGGAGGCGATGACGAAGCTCAACCGCACGCACAGCCTGCGTGCCCGCTTTGTCGGGAAGTATTTCCCGCCACCGCTCTTCCGGCATGAAAACGTGCGCAGGGTCATCGGCAGCGTCGCGCTCGGTCAGATGCCCGCCTATCTGGAAGGCAGGTTCGAAGTCGACGACTTCCGCGACATGGTGGAGCGCAACCGGGCGCGCTTCGGGGAGACCGTCCGCAGCATCTTCGATGTCGCAGGGCTGCCCGAAGGCGGCGGCGAACCGCTGGGAACCCTCGTCATCGGGCAGCCGCTGCACCGCGTGCACCTCTGCGACGAGGGTGAGGAATACCTGCTGCACCGCCGCATGATTGAAGAATACTGGACGTGGGGCAAGCCGGTATGGCTCAAGCCACACCCCGCCGAGACGCTCGACTTCGGAGCCTTGGGGGGGGTGGGCGTGAACGTCCTGCCCAAGGATTTCCCGATCGAGCTGTTCGACTGTCTGGGCATCCGCTTCGAGCGGGCGGTCAGCTTCGCCTCGGCGGCGCTCGACACCATCGGTTTTGCGGAGGAAAAGATCCGCGTCTTTCAGGGGGATGGGGTGTCTGTCGAGGAGACGCAGTCCTTCATCAAGGACTATGTGGCAGGCGAACGGTTCCGCGTGGGTATCTACATGCCCGTGCGCCGTGTGGACGAACGGACAAAGGCATGCATCCGGAAATATGCCTCCGCTCCGTCGGGCATCCATGTCAACATCTATACTGTCTGCCCGGGAGAAGAAGTGCATGGGGATCTGGCGAGGGCAGTGGCGGAGATGTATCCGGACGGCCCTGCCAAAGACATGCATATCGAAATATTGTCAGGTATCCCCCTTGACGCATGGGGCATCTTCGAGGGGCATGCACGCGGGTGCCGCGCAAACGACTTCTTCCTCATCCTGGAGAGCGACATGCCGGCGAACCACATCGCGCGTGCCATCGCGCACGAGGTCGGCGAGCACGGATGGATGCTGAAGGCGCTGCTCTTCACGGAGTACGTCAAGCGGGATGCCGAGCTGTACCCCATGCCCATCGGGCGCGTCAAGGGCTACTATACGCCGCGCATCAGCAACCGCCTCTACCGCCGGGAATGCGTCTACCGCATGGAAGACATCCTAGCGGAGGATTCCGTCTCGGATGCCATGCGAGGGAAGCCGGGGCACGTCGCCTATAGGCGAACTCGTTTCCTCTACCGCGACCTGCCCCGGAAGTCGCTGCGCCCGCGCGCGAAGGATGCCGTCCGGCATTTCGAGGAAGAGCTGCGCGTCCTCGCGGAGGCGCTGGCGCAGGGGACGATGGCGGAGGAGGCGTGCTGCGCCAGCGCCGGGCTGCTCTGCGGCGACCTTGCGTTTGCGCTGCTGCTCGCCGGGGAAGCGAAGGCGAGGGCAGCAGGGGGCATGGACGCGCTGGTCAGCCTGCCCGCCGAGCTGCTGCTCGGGGCGGTGCAGGAGGAAGAAAACCAAGCGGTGCTGGCAGCAGCCGTCTCCGCCGCGCAGGAGTTCCTGAAGGAGCCGCCCGAGCCGGAAGGCTGGTTCAGCCGCACCGAGCAGCGCCTGCGCAGGCTTCGGGGCAAAGAGTAGCTCACTTTGCATGTTATAAAGAAAGAAAGTATAATGGAACGACGCAGTGGATATCGTAATGGAAAGGGCATTTTATGGGCAAAAAGGCATTGGTCACGGGTTCGGAGGGTTTTATCGGAAGCCATCTTGTGGAGCGCCTGCTGGATGCGGGCTGGTCTGTGCGAGCCTTCGTTCTCTACAATTCCTTCAACAACTGGGGCTGGCTCGACACCTTCCCGAAGGAGCGCCTGCGGGAGATTGAGGTCTTCACGGGCGATGTGCGCGACCCGAACGGGGTGAAGGAGGCGATGAAGGGCGTGGATACGGTCTTCCACCTCGCCGCCCTCATCGCCATCCCATTCAGCTACCATTCGCCTGACACCTATGTGGACACGAACATCAAGGGCACGCTGAACGTGCTGCAGGCGGCGCGTGACCTAGGCACGGGTCGCGTCCTCGTCACCTCGACTTCCGAGGTCTACGGGACGGCGCAGTATGTCCCGATCGACGAGGCACACCCCTTCCAGGGGCAGTCGCCGTACTCCGCGACGAAGATTGGCGCGGATCGGCTTGCGGAGAGCTTCTACCGGAGCTTCGACCTGCCCGTCACCATCGTGCGCCCCTTCAATACCTACGGCCCGAGGCAGTCGGCGCGCGCCGTCATCCCGACCATCATCACGCAGCTGCTCTCCGGCATGGAGGAGATCCGGCTCGGCGCACTCTCGCCCACGCGGGACTTCAATTATGTAAAGGATACAGCGGACGGCTTCCTGGCGATCGAGCGGGCAGAGGGCTGCATCGGTGAGGAGATCAACATCGCGACCCAGCAGGAGATCTCCGTTGGGGAGCTCGCGCGGGAGCTGGTGGCACAGATCAACCCCGCCGCGCGCATCGTCACGGACGAGGTGCGGCTGCGCCCGGAGAAGAGCGAGGTGGAGCGTCTGCTCGGGAGCAACGCAAAAATCGCCGCGCTGACAGGCTGGCAGCCGCAGCACACACTGCGGGAGGGGCTGGCGGAGACCATCGCCTTCCTGCGGGACAACCTTGACCGCTACAAGCCGGAAGTCTACAACCTGTGACGGTGGGCATCATGGGCGGAAAGGTCAACCTCGACAACTACATCATCCCGGAGAGCATGCCCATCATCGACGCGATGGCGGTCATCAACGACAACGCCAAAGGCATCGCCGTCGTCTGCGACGGCATGGTGCTGCGCGGTGTCGTGACGGACGGCAACATCCGCCGCTACATCCTCGGCAAGGGCGACCTGCGCGCCTCCATCGCCGCCGTGACAAACTACGAAGCGAAGTACATCAACCACCACGACGGCATCGACCCCATCGCCTACATGCGCGCCAACCACATCGACGCGCTTCCCATCGTGAACAGCCGGAACGAAGTGATCTCCATCGCGTTTACGAGCGAGGAGAAGGTCTACAAATCCACGAAGCTCGATGTCCCCGTCGTCATCATGGCGGGAGGGAAGGGCACGAGGCTGCTGCCGTTCACGAGCGTGCTGCCCAAGCCGCTGATCCCCGTCGGAGACAAGACGATCACGGAGCTGATCATCGAAAAATTTTCTACATTCGGCTGCGACCACTTCGAGATGATCGTGAATTATAAGAAGAACCTCATCCGGACCTTCTTCGAGGAGCTTCCATTGGAATGCACCGTGTCCTTTACGGAAGAAGAGGAGTACCTAGGGACGGGCGGCGGGCTGAAGCTGCTGGAGGGGCGCTACGACGATGCCTTCTTCATGACGAACTGCGACATCCTGGTCGAGGAGGACTACAGCGAGGTGCTGCGCCACCACCGGGAGAAGGGCAACGTCGTGACGGTCGTCTGCGCACTGCGGCGCTCCGTCATCCCCTACGGCACGGTCGAGGTCAGCCGGGAGGGCGCCATCGAGCGCATCAACGAGAAGCCGAGTTTCACGCATCTCGTCAACACGGGGTTTTACGTCATCGAACCGGACTTCCTCCGGCACATCCCCGCAGGCACCTTCATCCACATCACGGATGCCATCGAGCACTGCGTGGCGGCGGGCGGGCGCGTGGGGGCATACCCCATCAGTGACAGCGCGTGGCACGACATGGGCGAACCCGCCGCGATGGAGCGGATGGCACGGCATCTGGAAACAGCACGCCAACCGGATCCGGGACAGAGCATCGAATAATAGGAGCAGGCAGGGCGGTGCACAGACAGGGCATCGAATAATCGGGACAGGCAGGGCGGTGCACGGACAGGGCATCGAATAATCGGGACAGGCAGGACGGTGCACGACCAGGGCATCGAGCGAAAAGGACAGAGGACATGAAACCGACGGAGACAACACCCACCTACATCATCGCGGAAGCGGGCGTCAACCACAACGGCGACGTGGCGCTCGCACACCGGCTCGTCAGCGCTGCGAAGCAGGCAGGTGCGGACGCGGTCAAGTTCCAGACCTTCCGCGCGGAGGCGCTCGTCTCGGCGGATGCCGAGAAGGCTGACTACCAGAAGGAAGCGACGGGGGCACAGGAGAGTCAACTCGACATGATCCGGGCGCTGGAACTGCGCTACGAGGACTTCCGGGATCTGGCACGGCACTGCGCGGAGGAAGGCATCCAGTTCCTCTCGACCGCCTTTGACGCGGAGAGCCTCGACTTCCTCATGCGGGACATCGGGCAACCGCTCGTGAAGATCCCGTCCGGGGAGATCACGAACTTGCCCCTGCTCCTGCGCGCAGCGTCCTACCGCCGTCCCGTGATCCTCTCCACCGGCATGAGCAGCCTGGCGGAGGTGCTGGCGGCCTACGATGCCCTGCGCGGAAACGGTGCGCCGGAAGTCACGCTGCTGCACTGCACGACGGAATACCCGGCGCCGCTGCGCGATGTGAACCTGCGCGCCATGGACACCCTGCAGAAGGTCTTCAACTGCGCCGTGGGCTACTCCGACCACACGGAGGGGATCGAGGTCCCGGTCGCCGCCGCCGCGCGCGGCGCGTCCGTCATCGAGAAGCACTTCACCCTCGACCGCTCGTTGCCCGGTCCCGACCACCGGGCGAGCCTGGATCCGTCCCAGCTTGCGGAGATGGTTCGGCTGATCCGGAACATCGAGCGCGCGCTCGGGGACGCGGAGAAGCGGGCGACCCCCTCGGAGTCGGGCAACGTGGCAGCCGCACGCAAGAGCATCGTCGCCGCGCGCGCCATCGGGCAGGGGGAACTGTTCTCGGAAGAGAACCTGACGACGAAGCGGCCGGGCACGGGCATCAGCCCCATGCGCTGGCTCGAGGTGATCGGCAGGGCGGCACCCCGCAGCTTCGCGAAGGACGAGCGCATCGAGCTATGAGCGGGGGCAAGCCGGACGCGGGCATTTCCTACAGGCTGGCAGACTACGCGGACGCGCGGGAGCTTGCTGCCATCGGCGCGATGTACGGGCGCATCTTCCACGTGGACATGGCTGAGTCGCTCTCTTTCTGGTAAGGGGCAAACCCGGCGGGCGCGCCCTGCGGCGTGGTCGCCCTCGACGGCGAGGACATCGTCGGGCATTTCGGGACGATGTCGGTCTGCGCCTCCGTCGGCGGCGCGTTGCAGCGCGGCAGGATCTCCATGGGCTTCATGGTGGACGGAATCTGCCGGGGGCGCGGCGTGGCATCGGGGCTTTCGGATGCCCTGTTCGAGGCGCTGTCCGCCGCAGGGCAGGATCGCTTCGTCATCGGTTTCCCCAACGATGTCTCCTTTCACATGCATACGGCGCGGATGGAATACACGCCCATCCGCGACTACCGCTTCGTCACACTTCCCAGGGGAAGGGCGGCGCAGCGCTACGAACCGATATCGGGCGACGCTTTTACCGGATTCCTGCCCGGAGGTGTGTCAGGTGGTTTTGTTGACAGTGTTGGCGCGAACCACCTGTGCCACGATGCCGCCTACCTGTCTTGGCGCTACGGCGCGGACGCGTACCAGAAATACCGCTCGGCATCGGGGGGGCTCTTCGTCGCTACGCGCTATGCGGACAAGGCGGACATTCTGTACTGGCGGGGCGGCGGCGCGAAGAGCGGCGCGAAGGGCAGCGCTGCCCAG
>JAITHG010000281.1 GCA_031280075.1 Eubacteriales Family XIII. Incertae Sedis bacterium
CGCCGAGCACGACGACGATGATGGCGATGACCGTATAACTCATGCCGCCCGCGCTGTTGAAGCTCTGGTTCATGCTGATGAGCACGCCCGCAAATGCTGCGAGCATGCCCCCGATGCCGAAGCACAGAGCCATAGTGCGGTTGATCTTCACGCCGAGCATCCGCGCGGCAAACGGATCCTGCGCCGCCGCGCGGATCGCCTTGCCCGTGCGGGTGCGCGAGAGGAAGAGGTTGTACAGGACGCAGATGGCAACTGCCCAGAACAGGATGAACAGGCTGCGCGCCTGGAAGTCCACGGGACCGATGCGCACCGGGAAGGTCATGAAATTGTAGGTGTTGATCTGCGAGCCCCACTGGAGCCGCATCAGGTTCTGTACGATGAAATAGATGCCGAAGGCGACGAGGATGGCGTTGCCCTCGAAGGCTCCGATGCCGGGCGACACATCGCGGACGCGTTTGTACAGCGTCCGGTGCAGCAGGAAGCTGATCGCAAACACGACCGGACCTGCCACGATGAGAGCGATCAGAGGGTGAAGCCCAAAGCGCGTCGTGAGCTCCCAGGTCAGGAAGGCCGCGAGGATGATGAACTCGCCGTGCGCGATGTTCAGGATGCGCGCCACACCGTACTGCGTGGTCAGCCCCATCGAAATCAGCGCATAGACGCTGCCGAACACGCACCCGTTGACAAGGATGGTCAGAAACAAGGTCATGGCTCTTTTGCTTTCTCCTTATATACGTCCGGCACACACGGGGTGCGCCGGACGCGGATGAAACCGTTATTTCTTTGGCCAGGCGGGTTTCGGCACGATCGGCTCGGCCGTGCGCCTGTCGCCGACATCGATGACCTCGAAGATGCCTTTCTGCCACTGGGCCACATTGCCGAGGTAGCAGTCTGCCGCGAGCATATTGTTCTCAAACCACGTGTCGCCCAGGACGGTCTGGAAGTGGTTGTCCTTCACATAGTCCACGAGCTTCGTGTTGTCGATGATGCCATCGGCATTGAGTGCCCCGGCGTTCTCGACCGCCTGCTGCATGATGTCTACGACTGCCTGGTAGCAGGTGTGCCCCCACCAGTCCTGATAGACGATCTTGTCGCCCGCATCCGGGTTGTTCAGCAGGTTCAGCCCGTCCGGGCCGTAGTACGCCTTGAATTTTTCGCTGAAGGCCTTTGCCTCCGGGCTGCTCTTCTCGTTCCAGGCACCCCATGCCATCATGCCTTCGACCATGTCGTCAGGCGCGATGCCGCTTTCACCGGCGAGCGCCGCCTTGATGAAGTCGAACGAGCCGCCTGAGCCCATGAGGTAGACTTCGGGGTTGTAGTCGAGGGAGATGGATGTGGCCGCGAGCGGGATGCCTTGGTCTGGATAGGTGAAGGTCAGGAAGGCCTGTGCCTTCGATGCCTTGGCATCATTGATGATCGCACCGAAGTCGATGGTGGAAGGATCAGCGGGGACTGCCTTTTCCCCCAGGAGCTCGATGCCCGCTGCAGAGAAAGCGTCCTGCGCAGCCTGGAAGTATTCTGTACCGTGCTGATCCTCGATATAGACGATGTAGGCAGACTTGATGCCTTGCTCCTTGAAGATCTCGACGAGGGCGGGAACCTGCGTGGCTGCGAAGTTCAGGCAGGAGAAGAAGTTCGGGCAGGCTTCGATGGACTTCTCAAGCTCCTTTGCGCCGCCTTCGCCTGCGATCAGCAAGTAGCCGTAACGCTGCGCGACCTGGGCGGCCGCGAACAGGAATGCCGTGCTGACAGGCGGGAGCAGCAAGTCCACCTTGTCCTCGGTGCAGAGCTTCTCGTACAGCCCCGTCATCGTCTGCAAATCGGATTTGTCGTCGTAGATCAGCAGCTCGACGGGCAGTTTCTTGTCGAGCTCCTTGACGTACAGCCCGCCGTCCTTGTTGATTTCGTCCGCCCACATGCGGTAGAGCGGTCCCATGGCGGTCTGGTCGAAGATGGCAAACACGCCGGACTGGGAGCGCACGCCCCCGATGACGATCTTGGTCTTCTCGCCCGTATCCCCGCCGTTTGCATCCGGCGAGTCAGTAGTGCCGTTCGACCCTCCGGCATCTCCGCCCCCACCGCATCCGGCGAGGATGGCTGTCAGCGCCAAGATGACGACTGTGACAAATGCAATAATCCGTTTCTTCATTGGCTTTCCTCCTAATAGACAGTTACAGTTGATGACCCCGTCGCCTTCGTCGCCCGTTTCCTTCCTTCCCTGGGCCTGTTTCGCACCGTCCCATCGCCTCACTCGGCAGGACTCTAATGTAGCGCAATTTATTCAAGTGCCTTTCTGCAATCTGTACAAAGCAATCATACATTCCTACATTGGAACTTGCAACAAAAACCGATAAATAAAAACAAAATCATAAAAAAACACAAAAACTGGCAGGAAGTACGTTAAAATAATCATAAAATTCAATAACGAAATGTGTACATTTTTTCTCAAAATTACACGCGACCGACAAGAGCAGAAAACTTTTTTTGGCGTTTTTTCAAATGAGGCTTGCAGTAAGGAAAATTTGAGAGTAATATAAAGACAACGAAAGAGCGTTTGTTCACAGAACGCGTGATGACTGGTCGTGGTGGGGCGCGTCAGTCGGAACATAGGGGGGATATATGAGCAGTTTTGTCCTGTTTCTGTTGTTGCTATGCATCGACATCATTATTGTATACAAGCTATTCAGTGCCTGGTTCACTGGATCGCGCGATGGACTGCAGAAAGCGATGTTCGCCTTCGGGGCTTCGGTCGCCCTGTGGGTCCTCATGAGCATGGTCTACGTGCTCATGGCTGACCGCTACTCACCGTTTTTCTACGACCTTCGCGTGTCGATGCAGACCGTGACCATCGCCACCGCCTTCATCTTTGGGCATACGCTAAACCGGGATATCCCGGTGGTGCGATCCCGCGCAGTCGTCTATGTACTGGGCGGCATCTCCCTGCTCGACCTTGTTCTGATCTTCACAAACCAGATGCACGGACTGTACTTCCGGGCATACCACTATCCGCGAGCGGAGCTGACAGAGCTGTTCTGGCTGCGTTACATCATCCTACTCGCTGTCTGGTTCGCCGCCATCCTGCTGGTGTACCGCGCCCTTTCGCGGGGGCTTGCCCTCCCCCGTAAAGTGACGCTCGTGATCGGGCTGCTCCTGCCCATCGTGATCAGCTTCCTCTTTACGACGGAGTGGTATTTTCCGTTCGGGCTGCGGCACGACTTCGTGCCGTTCGGCTTCTTTGCCATGTTCCTGGTCGTCGCGATCGTTGCGGATCCTGCCCGTTCCTTCCATATCCTGAGCCAGGGGCAGGCGAGGATCACGGACATGTTCAAAGGCTTCTACCTCATCATCGACACGAAGGGCAAGATGATTGCGACCAACCTGATCTCAGGGGACTTTCCTGTGACGTTCAAGACGACGAAGCTGCGTGGCGAATACAGCGAGGTGGTGTCACTCCAGCAGCTCGTAGAAGGCATCCTCGCGCAGCTCGACGGGGAGCCGACCGGCTTTGCGGATGAGATCATGCGGCTGGGGGACGAGCCGCTCAGCGGGGAGTTCACGGTGCGCTCCGACAAGGACGATCGGTTCTACACCTTTACGGCGGATCGAAATGCGCTGAAGAACCGATACGGGCATACGACGGGCTATTCTTTCCTGCTCTACGACGTGACGCAGTACCGCGAGATGATCCGCCAGATCGACCAGCAAAACCAGCACCTAGTAGAATTGCGCGAGGAGGCGGAGTCCGCCTCGAGGGCGAAGAGCGAGTTCCTGGCGAACATGAGCCATGAGATGCGCACGCCGCTCAACGCCATCATCGGTCTGTCCGAGCTGCTGCTCGACCGAAACGAGCTGGACGAGGATGACTCGCGCGACCTCGCGAAGATCTACAGCTCGGGCATGAACCTGCTGAGCCTGCTCAACGACATCCTCGACATCTCCAAGATCGAGGCAGGCAAGATGGAGATCCACGAGCGCAGGTACGACACCACGAGCCTGATCAACGATACGATGAACCTGAACCGCGTGCGCATCGGATCCAATCCAATCCAGTTCATACTCGACGTGAGCGCAGACCTGCACCTCAACCTCTTCGGTGACGAACTGCGCGTCAAGCAGGTTCTGAACAACCTGTTGTCGAATGCCATCAAGTACACGAGGCGCGGCAGCGTGACCTGGCGGATCTGGTCGCAGCGTACAGAGGAAGGCATCCGCCTTTACAGCTCCATCGCGGACACGGGGATCGGCATCAAGGAAGAAGACATGGGGAAGCTGTTTGGGCAATACGACCGCGTCAGCATGCCGGGGGGCAGCAAGATCGAGGGGACGGGGCTGGGGCTTTCGATCACGCGCAGGCTCGTGCAGATGATGGGCGGGGTGATCGAGGTGCATAGCGAATTCGGCAAAGGTTCCACCTTCACGTTCTACGTGCTGCAAACGTACGTGGACGACACGCGCATCGGGAACACGATCGCCGACAATCTAAAAAATGCGGACTACATCATCAAGAAACATGACCGCAGCAAGCACATCGTCCGGGCGAACATGCCCTATGCCCGCATCCTGGTCGTGGACGACGTGCCGACCAACCTGGATGTCGCGAAGGGGATGATGCGAGGATACGGCATGACCATCGACACGGCGACCTCGGGGCAGGAGGCGATCGATATGCTCCAGATGCCCGACGTGCATTACGATGCGGTCTTCATGGATCACATGATGCCGGAGATGGACGGGATCGAGGCGCTGGAGCGCATCCGCGCCCTCGAGTCGCCCGCCTGGGCGAAGGACATCCCCATCATCGCCCTGACGGCGAATGCCCTGGTAGGCAGCCAGAAGATGTTCCTCGAGAGAGGGTTCCAGGACTTTCTTTCAAAACCTATCGATGTCATCCGTCTGAACAATGTCTTAGGGCGCTGGGTGCGGGACAAGGAGAAGGAGAGTGCCTGCCTCGCGCTCGGGCTCGGGAGCAAAGATTCGGAGGAGACGGAGGAGACCACCGCCTTCCGCAGGGCATTCGGCTCCTGCCCCATCGACACCGAGCGCGGTCTGGAGCAGTTTGGCAAGGTCTCCGCCTTCCGGCAGGTCATCGAGTCCTACACGAAACATACGCCGGACTTGCTGGAGATGTGCCTCACGCCGACCGTCGACAACCTCGCCAGCTATGCTGTCACGGTGCACGGCATCAAGGGGAGCAGCTACGGCATCTTCGCGCGGAAGGTCGGCAAGGCGGCGGAGGAACTTGAGCACAAGGCGAAGGCAGGCGATTTTGTCTATATCCTGACCAACAATGCCTCCTTCATCGAGCAGGTGCGCGCGCTGATCGTCTCCCTGCAGGAGGCGCTCTCCTGGTCCGAAGGGGACAAGCCGCAGAAGGACACGGTGGACAGGGGACTCGCCCAGCGCCTCATCGAAGCCTGCCGACGTTTTGACGTGGACAGTGTGGACGAGGCGGTGGAAGAGATCGCCACCTTCTCCTACCGGGACGCGCCCGACCTTTCCGGGCAGCTAAAACAGCTTGCGCTGACCAGCGATTTTCCGGGCATCGCCGCGCGCATGGAGGCGTACTGCGAGACAGACTGCGAAGCAAGCTGACGGTGGGTCATTGCCCACCCTCGATCCGTTCCAGCACTTTGGCAGGGACGCTGTCCTTGCCGACGGTGTTCCAGTTCGTCACGATCGTCTTGCTCGCCTTGACGCGCAGGAATGCGCCCGGAAGGGGCAGCTCGCGCTCGGCGGCAAGCCCGCTGCCGGGGGCGTAGACGTTGAACGAGACCTCGCGGGATTCGCCTGCTTCATTGTAGACGGTCAGCGTGTATTCCTTGCCCATACCCATCTGCTCTCCGTCGTCCGCGTACATCGGTACGGGGGTCGCGTCGAAGTCGAGTGGCACCATTGTGTAATAGTCCGTGCCGACATAGCGGTCATTGTAGTACTGCCGTCCGAGCACGAAGAGCACGGCGGCCAGCGCGACGACGACGACGAGGACGATGACGAGAGGTGTGCGTTTTTTGGTTCTCATGTTCAAAACTCCAATTCTTTCTTTCGAAATGCCAATACCGAGAGCACC
>JAITHG010000133.1 GCA_031280075.1 Eubacteriales Family XIII. Incertae Sedis bacterium
GTCGAGGTTCTCCCATGTTGTCGGTCTTGCGTAGTCCACCACTTCGACGTGGATCCGTTTCACGTTGCCGTTGTGGGCGAGCGCGTAGACATGCGTCGTCCCGACGCTCTTGCCAACGACGTTGCCGCTTTCGATGGACACGACGGGGTTTGTGGCAAGCAACCGGATGGATGGGTCGACCACCCTTCGTTCCTTCGCAGTGCCGTAAGCAGACGGCACTGCGCTCACCTCCACCTTCTGCTTCTGCATCAGCCCAATCTCCATCGAGGCCGCACCCTTGAGCGTCGCCCCGGCATTGACGACCTTCGCGTCGCGCTTGTAGGGCACGGCGCTCACAGGGTAGGTGAAGTCGCTGTATTCTTTCGCCAGCCCAACGTTTTTGTACGCCCTGGCTTTGTATACATATTTTTTCCCGGTCTTGAGACGCTTGTTCGTCCACCTCAAGACCGTTCCGCTGCGGACAGTCGCCACCTTTGTGTACCGCCCTTGAGCGCTGTTGTATCGGAAGACCTCGTAGCCGTCTGCTCCCGCGACGCGGCTCCATGTGACCTTCAGCGCCGTGTCCCCAGCACGCTCCACGTGCGGGAAGCCTGGCTCTTCAATTGTGCCCAAGGCATCCGATTGCACCTCTACCGAGAAAAGGAAGACCAATGAAAGCAATACGACCGTCGCAACGCTTGTGCGAAGAATGGCTTTTCTTCTTATTCCTGCATGCATTACAAACCTCCTTCAGCTATGCAGCTCGTCCGGATACAAGTCACGCGTTTCGCTTCTGACCCTGTCAGATCGTGCAAATCGTATCGCACTGTTCCCCGTACCGTAAACATGCGTGCGGTACGCCTGCCCATTGTGGTTATATGCATAGAGCGCCATCTCCACGTCATTGGGAAGGGCATGGGGGATTGTTCTAGGAAGGCTCATGATGTTGTCGTGCCTTTGTATATCATGCAGAACGGTTGTCTCATCGCTCGCGTCCAACCTCGAGCCCGCCAATCCTTCGATACCACGCATTCGGTTTGCATCATGCAGCCCGAGAATATGACCCATCTCGTGCCCAGAAGTGGCATGATAGCTTCTTTCTCTGCTTGGCTCGTCGAAATCCTGGTCGGGATTACCTTCAACCCACCTGTCCGTCGGCAAATAGATTATATCTGTCTCCCAACCCAAAATGACCGAGTGTGCATGGTACCAATGGGAGACCCATTCCTCCTCGTCGCTGGCATTAGGGCACAGCCCGCCCATATGCACCTGTACGTACTGCTGCCCTCTCGTGTCGTCTTCCGACCTCTCGTGCAGGTGTACGGATGTGCGGAAGCGCACCTCACCCTCGTAAGGGAAATCCAGTGGACTGGGGTCGCTGACCTCCACACCGCCCCATGCCGCCGTCACGCCGTCTATGAACATCTGCCTCTTGTCCCTGATCTCCGTCCTGTCGCCCATGTACTCCAGATAGATGTGTATCTGCAGGTCGCAGACACCCCCACTGCCCTTCATGACCTTGTACTGGACTGCCCGTGTCGTGTCGATGTTCACCGTCTTGCCCCAGTTGTCCCTGAAATATTCCATCGTGCTGTCGACAATGCTCGTTGCCCTCGTCGTGACGGACTTGGCGGCGGACGGCTTGCCGCACAGCACGCTGGAATACAGCCCTGTCGATGTCTTCTCCACCTTGAACGGGACGATTCTGTAGTAGTACTTCTTGCCGGGCTGCACACCCTTGTCCACCCATGAAACGGGGGGAGTGCTTGCAATGGACATGTTTTCCATGGCGGTCTCCATATGTCCGACTGTCGCCGCCCATGTCTACTCCTTGCCGTCCGTCGACCGGTATACCTTGTACCCTGTGATCCCGTGGCGGTTGACGCGCCCCCACTGCAAGGCGACGGTCACGTCGTCCCTCCCCTTTGCCACAGACCGGATCGTCGTCCCCGGCACCGCCGTGCTGCGGAGGGTGATGTACTCGTGTGTCACCTTGCTGCCGCCCTTTTTGTCATACGCGCAGACGCGGAAGACGCGCTCCCCGCTGCCGGTGTCGGGAGCCTCCAGCCAGTCGCGCCCCCCGGCGGGTTCGGAAGTCGTCTTGACCTTGACGTCCGTGTAGCCGCTGCCCTTCCTCTCCTGCAGCAGGTAGTGCTTCGCCCCAGCCACCACGTCGAAGCCGACCCTTGCGGTGCTTGGCGAGAACTTGGCAAGCTTCAGGTTCAGGCGCAGCCGCGAGGTCGTGTCCGAGCCCCCGGCCCTTTTGTTGAGCAGGGTCTTCCAGTATGCGCCGTTCGACTCCCACCGCTCCTTCACGTAGGAGCAGACGCGGTAGCTGTAGGTCGTCTTGGGCTTCAGCCCCGTGTCCGTGAAGTATGCCGTGCCCGCACCCACAAGCTTTCGGATCAGCGTGAACTCCGACCCGCCCACCGCGCGGTAGACGAGGTAGCCGCCCACGCCGCTTTGGGCAGTCCAGGACAGCCTGACCTCCCTGTCGGTCTGCGCCTGGACGGTCAGCCCCTGCACCTGCTGCTTCTGCCCGGTCGTGAGGGTCTCCTTCCGCACCACCGTCCCGCCCTTTTTGTCGTAAACGACCAGCATGTACACGTAAGCCTCGTCCATCCGGATGCCTGTGTCCTTGTGGGATGCTGCCGTCTGGAGCTTCATGTCGAAGCTTTTCAGCAGGCTGTAGTCACCGCTGCCCTGCGTGTAGAGACGGCGGTACAGCATATAGTGTTCCGCCTTGGGGTTGAAGGTCAGGATGCCGGAATGCCGTTTGTAGGTGATGGCATCGAAGGCGACCGTGTACGAGTTGCCCGTGAACGCCGTGAGGCGCAGGTCCGGCTCGGTTCCGATGCGCTCCCCGGGCTCCAGCGGCACCTGCTCCGGGATCTCGTACGCCACCGTCACCTGGCACCGCGCGGAGAGGTTGCTGCCGTCGGATGTCGTGACCGTCACCACAGCCTTGCCGGGCTTGTGCGCCGTCACCGTCCCCTCGTGCACCGATGCAACCGCCGGGTTGTCGCTCGACCACTGCAGGCTCCTGTTGTAGGCGGTGGGCGGCGCGGTGGACGCCCTCGCCCTGCGGAACTGCCCCGGTTTCAGGAACATCTCCTCCGGGTCGATCCAGAGCCCTGCCACCGCCACGTTGCCCACATACACCTGGCAGGTCGCGGTCAGCCCGTGGTACTCCGCCGTGACCGTGGCCTCCCCCGCGTGGATGCCGGAGACGATGCCGCCCCCGTCGATGGAGGCGATGTCCTCCCCGTCGATGGACCAATTGACGTCCGCCGGGTCGAACTGCGCGCCCGACGGGAAGACCTCCACCTCCAGCTGGTACCACTTCAGGTCGCCTTTCGTCTCAAGGTGCACCTCGTCCGGGACGATGGCGATGCTTTCCGGCGCGATGAAGGCAGCCCCCTTCTTGATGTACCTGCTTTCGCCGATGCGCCAGTAGTCCCCGCATTCGCCGCTGACGGTGGCGGTGTCGCCCGCCCCCAGCACCTGCGCCACCCGGACCTGACCGTCATCCGCCGCCGCCTCGTAGACATACGCCCTGCCGCCGAGCGTCACCTCCACGCTGTCCACGGGGGTGTAGACCGTGCAGAGCATCGTGCTGGCCACATAATGGTCGTCCTGCAGGGTGGCGCGGACGCTGGACACGCCCTCGGCGAGCCCGGTCACGCGCGCCTGGTTGGCGAAGCCCTCAAGGCTCTGCGTCGCCAGCCCGAGGGTGCCCGCGTCCGCGACCGACCAATTGTTGTCCTCGTTGTATACATAGCTGTCCGGGATCGACCCCGTGAAGGTGCTGAAGAACGTGATGTCGCCCACCGCTACGTCCTTGTAGTAGGAGGCGGCGGAGCGGTGGACGTTCTGCAGGTCGACGAGGTAGCCCTCCTTCCCGGACTGCGAGCGCGCGTACTGGTTGCGCCGGTCGTTGACATCGACGCGCCACAGCAGCGTGAGCCGCGCGTCCTGCTGCACGTGGTCGCCCGTCATGCCCTTGCCGTCCTCCCGTGCCCACTGCCGCAGTTCCACCCCTGCGGCGGGGCGCACGGTGGAGGTCTTCGGCTGCGGATAGACCCAGTAGGAGTTCACGTGGCAGTCCGCCGTGCCGCCGCCTTCAAGACCCACGGTGACGATGGCCGTCCCCATTGCGCCCACGACGATCTTTCCTCCCTCGAGCCGGGCGACCGTTTCGTCGCTGCTCGACCAGGGCGCGGATGCGTCGAGGTCGGCCACTTCCTGCTCCCCGGTGTAGCAGGGCAGGTCGATGAAGCGCTCCTCCGCCGCCAGTACGGAGACACCGCCGCCGGACACGGCTGCGGCGGAAACGGGTTCGGGCGCGATGGCTCCACCTGTGGGGCTTCCGTCCTGTTCGGCACCCCCGGAGGCAGCGCCTGCGTCCAGTGCAGCGTCTGTTGCTTCGGGCGGCTGGATGCCCGGAGCCGTCCCTGCCCCGGTGTCCGGCGGCGGCGTGTCCTCTTGGGGTTCGGTCTCCGCGATGGACGCGCCTGTAACCGGTTCGGGTATGCCCTCTTCGGGGCTGCCTGCCGTTTCTGCAGACGCAGGTGCCGCATATGCTCCGGGGTCCGGGGACGGGATGCCGCCCACGAGCACCATGCAGATTGTCAAGGATGCCAAAAGGCTTTTGATCTGCTTCATCCGCTTGCCGCCTTCCTCTTCTTTTCCTCTCCCTGTGGTTCTATATATGCCTACTTCAAAGCTGCACCCTGCGCGGCTTGGTGTAGGGGCTGTAAGTCCGCGCACCGTCTTCATCCCTGTAGGCACGGATTTTGTAGGCTTGCTTTGTGCCGGGCTTCAGGTGCCTGTCCGTCCAGCGCAGGGTGGCGGCGATTTTTGTCGTCTTGACCCGCAGGTATTTCTTCTTCGCCTTGTCGTAGCGGTAGATGATGTAGCCGGATGCCCCGGCGCGCTTCGCCCAGGTGAGCCGCGCCGACGCCTTCCCGGCGCGCACCACCTTGAACTTCGTGGGTGCCTTCAGCGCCGTCCTGCCCTCCACGTTCTTCGTCCACCCGGCGTGGAGCGTGAGGCTTTCCTCCACGGGTGCCCCGAAGTCGTAGGGTGCGCCGCCGCCTCCCTCGGCAAGCGACCAGCCGGTGAAGACGGAGCCGGTTCGCACCGGTTCGGCAGGTTCGCCCACTGGGCTGCCCTTCGGCACCTGCACGGCAGACTTCGAGGCCCCGTCCACGAATGTGACTGTGAGCGGGATGGCCTGGTAGCGCACGGACACGCGCACCGTGCCCGTCACGTCGCCCACGACATACCGATACTCGTAGAGGCGATCCCCCCTTGCGGCGGGCCATGTGACCGTGCCGGAGGCTGTGTCGTACTGCCCTCCGCCCCAGATGGAGCCGGTGTCTATGTGCCCGACGGGTGCGTGGTGCACGACAGGGTCTTCGCCGTTCGTCACCTCGACAGCAAAGAGGTTTTGCCCATCCAGGCGCAGGCTTCCAAAGCCGGCAGCAAGCAGGGTGGCAAGCCCGCTGTCGCCGATCCGGTTGTTCCGGAGGTCAAGGCTCATGCCCGCCCGTCCGGGCATGGCGGCGAGGGCGGCCGCACCGCTGTCCCCGATGCCGTTCGCCGACAGCTCCAGCTCCGTGAGGTGCGTGTAGGCCTTGGCGACCCTCTGCGCCCCGCCGTCGCCGATGGCGGCTCCGGAGAGCCGCAGGACGGTCAGGGTGCCGGGGAGTTTTTCTATGTTCTCGGCAGTGATGCGGGTGTCCCGCGCGATGAGCTTCGTCAGGGGCAGCCCGGACAGGTGCGGCAGCCCTTTGGATGTGATGTCGTTGCCCGACAGCTCGAGGGCGGCGAGCTTCGGATGCGTTGGGCCGTCCCCGAAGACCTCGAGGTGCACGTCGGTCAGGAGGTTGCCCTCGAGGTAGAGGTTTTTCAGGTTGCGGCAGTACTGGATGCCGTAGATGCTGGACACGTCGCTGTAGGGCAGGCTGAGGGTCGTGATCCTGTCGAACTCCGCTGCGCCCTGCGGGACGTAGTTCAGGTTGCGTTTGCCCATCTGCGCGGAGATGTCCCAGGCGACCTCCCGGTCGGGGAATATGTCGATGAGCCTGTTCTGTCCGTTTGGCGGCTTGTCGTACGAAAGGGCGGATGCCTCGGTGGGGGGCACCGCGCAGAGGGGGAGTGTCAGGAGCAGGAGCGCCAGGAGCAGGGCGGGAATGACGGTGCGCCCTGCGATACCCCATGGCATCTTGCGCCGGGGAAAGGGTTTTTTTGACATCATGGACGTGGGGACAATGCGGTTCATACTTTCCCTCTCTTCCTTTTCTGCCATGCTGCTTCTGCAGTCTTTTGCCACACCGAGTGTGTGTTCATTTATCCTCTAAAGATAACATATACCTGCGACAGGCGTTTGTCAATGCCTGTGTTTGGAAAAAGTCCATTATTGAGAATCGTTTTTGTGATTCCTTGGTGCCTTTGGCCCCTACGAGCGCAGGAGCAGGATGTCCTGTCTGTCAATGTAGATGGTTTGGATGCCTTCCACTTTGGTCTTTCTGTCGCAGATCCACCAGAGGCGTCCGTAGGCTCCTGCTTTGTAGTAGGAGGCGGGGTGCTCGGCTGCCTGGCTTTTGACGCGCAGGATGACCGTCCTGTCGAAGGCACCGTCCATGACTTCCTCCACCTCGACGGGGATTTGGCAGCAGCGTCCGGTCTGCGTGCCGGGGGCATCTGTGAAGAAATGCGCGCGCACTCCGATGTGCGTGTGCTCAGGGCGCAGCCCGCTGTCTTTGCCCAGGTCGAGGGTGCAGCCCCAGTCTTCGGCGTAGACGCTGCCGTCCGGAAGCGGGCGGATGGCGGAGAGGTTCTTGCATCCGGTCACGCGCGCCGTCACGACATCCTCCGGGCGCGCGAAGACTTCGCTGGTCTTCCCGCGCGCCAGGATGCGCCCGAGCCGCATGACGACGAGCTGCGGGCAGATGCGGTATGCCTCGTCGCGGCTGTGCGTCACGAGCAGGGCATCGCCTTCGTATTCGTGCAGGATGCGGATGAGCTGCGCTTGCATGTTCTCGCGCAGGAAGGCATCGAGGGCGGCGAAGGGTTCGTCGAGCAGGAGGATCTCCGGCTCGTAGGCGAAGATGCGCGCGAGGGCGACGCGCTGCTGCTGCCCGCCTGAGAGCGCGGCGGGGTAGCGGTTCTCGAATCCCGTCAGCTCGTAGCGCTCGAGCAGGCTGCGCACCAATGTGTCCACGTCGCTTGCGCGCGCAGCCGTGCGCGGATGCGCGCCTGCCCCGCTGCTGCCATCCGCGGTTGCGCCCGTGCCGTCGCGCCAGCCCGGTGTGGGCGCTTTGCCTCTTGCGCGGTGCGACCTGCAGCGCGCCGCTTCCGCGATGTTCCGATAGACGGTCATGTGCGGGAAGAGCGCGTAGCTTTGGAAGAGGTAGCCGACATCCCGCTGCTGCGGCGGCACGTCGATCTTCGCCGCCGAGTCGAACACGGTGCGCCCGCCGACGCGGATGACCCCCTCGTCCGGCGAGATCAGCCCGGCGATGCATTTGAGCGTGAGGCTCTTCCCGCTGCCCGACGCGCCGAGGATTCCGACCGTCCCGCCCGCGCTGTCGAACGCGACCTCGAGCGTGAAGTCCTTGTAGCTTTTCTTGATGTCCACGTAGATCGACATGTGCCTACTCCCTTCGCATGTCGATCCGCTGGCGCTTGGCGCGGCGTTCCGTCACGAAATTCAGGATGACGACGAAGAGGAAGGACACGAGCACGAGAATGGTCACATAACTGTATGCCAGCTCCATCCTGCCGCCGCTGACGGCGGAGTAGATGGCAAGCGGCATGGTGCGGGTGACGCCCGCGATGTTGCCGGCGATCATGGCGGTCGCGCCGAATTCGCCGAGCCCGCGCGAAAAGGCAAGGATGCCGCCGGACGCGAGACCGGGGCGCGCGAGCGGGAGGATGACGCGAAAGGCGATGCGCGCTTCGGGCATCCCGATCGTCCGTGCCGCCTGCACGTAGATGGGGCTCACCTGCTCGAAGGCTGCCTTCGCGGAGCGGTACATGAGGGGCAGGGCGATGACCACGGCGGCGAGCACGGTCGCCTGCCACGAGAAGACGAGCTTGATGCCGATTGCGCCGAGCAACCTGCCGAGGGGGCGGTACGCGCCGAAGATGTAGAGCAGAAAGAAGCCTGCCACGGTGGGTGGCAGGACGAGCGGCAAAGTCAGAAGCGCGTCGGCGACCGACTTCACCACTTCGTTCTTCGCCCGGT
>JAITHG010000135.1 GCA_031280075.1 Eubacteriales Family XIII. Incertae Sedis bacterium
TGATCATAGTTGCACACCCCTTTGTAACGGCACCAGTCACAGGCTGCAAGCGCATGCCCTGACAGATCCCTCAGACCTACAGCGCGTTTCGGCTGGGCCGCTGCGCTGCCCGAGACGATTCCTCGGCACAACTCTCCTACAATGTCCGACGCGGCATCGAGCACCGCCCGGAACTCCTCTTTCGGCAGGGCGCAGCCCTTGGTTCGCCCCGCCATCCCTTCCCCGAACACATCCGCGAGCCCCTCGTCCTCGACCGCAAGGCCGTCTGGACGAAACGAGCGGACGATCTCTTCCCCTGTGTCCCGTCCCGTGTCCTCCTGCACGCGCGGTTCACCGACCTTGAAATAGAATGCACCCACCGGCTCGTAGGCGTTCGCCACCGCCCGCAGGTAGAGCATCAGCTGCAGCTGCCAGCCTGCGAGCACGTCCTGCAGACTGAAGCTGTCGCCCCCTGACTTGTAGTCGATGACCCGCGCCATCCCCCCTGCGAGCAGGTCAACCCGGTCGATCCGCCCCTGGATGTGAACCTTCGGCGCGGTCCCTTCGCCGAAGGCCGGGATCGCAGGAAATTCGCCGCCCGCCCCAAAGCCCACTTCGAAGAGCATCCGCTCCACCTGCCCGGAGCGCACCTGCGCGACCAAGGCGCGCGCAGATTCTTCCAGAACGCGCGCCATCCGCTCCTGCCTGTAGGCACGCGCGCCCTCAGCCGCTTCCTCGCCCGTGTCCGGGGCGGTCTCTTCCGCGCGCGCCGCCTCCTCCGCGCACAGCCTCCGCACGAGGGATGCGACCTCTGCATCCGAGGCGGTCTGCCAGAGGGAACCCGCATCGTGCACGGGCATCCCGTCCGCAGAGAGCGCCTGCCCGAAGCGCATGAGCACGTTGTGGTAGAGGTCGCCGAGCGAGCGGCTGTCCGCAGCCCCGAAGCCTGGCAGCTCGCGCAGCCGAAGCGCGTAGTCCAGGAACCATGCGAACGAGCAGCGGCTGTAACGCTCAAGCTGGGAGGGGGAGACCGTACGGCTGAGCAGCCCGTCCGCGAAGGCCTCTTCCGTGTTCACCCGTCGGTTGCGGAAGGACAGCCCCGCCAATAGTTTGCTCGCCATTTCCGGCGCGTGGGCGGATGCCCAGCGCCAGGCAGAAAGCCAGAACGCGGGGAAGCCCCCGCCCTGCGACCATTCACGCAACCTGGCCGCGAGCGGCTCGGCGAGCGCATCCGCATGCTGTACGAGGGCATCGTCTGCAGGAGCCCCCTCCACCGGCACATGCGGGAAGAGCCTGCGCAGCCGCCCGAAGACCATCGAAGGGGCACACTCCCGCCCCTCGCTGTCCGAAGACGCATAGCTGACATAGAGCAGCTGCCGGGGCGCGGACAGGCAGCGGTAGATGGCGAGCTGCTCCTCGAGACGCAGCGCCTCGTCGCCCTTGCCGAGGGCATAGCCCGCGCCCGCAAGCCTGCGCATCTCGTCCGCCGTGAACATCCCACCGTCGCCTGCCCGCGCGGGGAGAACCCCGTCGTTTGCACCCAGCACGAAGATCGCCTGCGCCTCTCCTGCACGCGTCCGCTGCGTCGTCCCGACCAGGATCTGATCCATCGCCGTCGGCAGGATGCCGAGCCGGATGGACTCGAAGCCCGTCCGCAGCACCGTCGCGTACTCCGCCAAGGACACGGGCACGTCGCCCAGCACCGTCTGCATCTGCTCTAAGATCTCGAACACAGCCGCACCGATGCCGCGCATCTCGGCGGCGTAGGCCAGCCGCCCCTCTTCTTCCAGAAGATCCGCATAGTCCGCGATGCGCCCTTCCAAGCCGACATCCTCCCGCAGAAAACGCAGCAGGCAGTCCGTTCGCCCGCCTGCCGTCCTGGCCGCCTTGAACCCTTGCTCAAAGCCGAGCAGCAGATCCACCACACGCGCCCGCGCGGCATTGAGCGCAGCGAGCTCCTCGGGGCTGTACGTCCCCTTCCGGTGCCCATCCTCCGTCTCGCGGATCAGTCCGTAGGCGAACGGTCGCTCCCAGCGCCGTCCCTCTATGGCAAACTGGAAGGCGTAGTTTTCCAGCTCGCAGACCTCTGCGTCGCTGATGCCCGAAAGCCCTGTCTTCAGCAGGCGGAAGACATCCTCCCGCCTGCGCCCCCGCGCCGCGATCTCCGGCAGGGCGAGGATGAACTCCGTCACCGGGTTGTGTGTCGTCCGGCGGCGTTGATCGAGAAAGACAGGCAGCCCAAAACGCTCGAAGACGCGCGCAATGATCCTGCCCCGTCCCTCGAGGTCGTTGCAGAGGACGAGGATATCCCTGTAGCGCAGCCCCCTGTCCCGCACGAGATGGACGATGGCGGCGGCCGCCGCCTCCGCCTCTACATAGCAGTTGGCGAAGCCCGCCAGACGGATGGCCGCCCGCCCCGGACCTAGAACTGCATCGGGCACAAAAGGCGTATGCGGCGCAGTGAACAAAGCCCTTTCGATGTGCGCGATCTCTTCCGGGCGGCTCCTCCCCGCTGCCGCCCCGTCATCCGCAGCCGCTTCGGCGACAACCCGCAGCCCCATCTCCCCCGCGCGCCGGGAAAGCTCTGCGGCAAGCTCGTTTGTGAGCGAGAAGAATCCGTCCCCCGGATCCGCCGTGAGCAGTACGCCGACATCCCCGGCCACCCGCGCCAACTCGAGCACCGCGTCCTTCATCGCGGGCGAGAGGTAGTCGAAGCCGGCGAACCAGACCGAAGCGCCACGCAGAAAAGAAGCCTCGCCGATCTTCGACGTGAACAGCCGCAAATAGCCTGCCGTGTCCACATACCGCCCCTGTGTCACGGTCTCATACGCCTCGTAGACCGTGACGACATCGGCGAGCTTCCGCCGCGTCAGCACGTCCGGGACGGGGCTGTCCGCGATCTTCGACAGCCCATCCGGACTCACTCCGAAGTTCTTCAGTTCAGATATGACATCGCTCAGTTTTTCGACGAATTCCGCCGAGCCCTCCAGCCCCCGGAAGACCTCCAGTTCTCCCCTGCGCCGGTAAAGCAGCCGCGAGAGCAGCATGAACTTCCCGTAGCGGCTGATGCGCGCGGCGGGCTCGCCTCCTGTCTCCGCGAGAATGCGTCGCCCGAGGGAGCGCAGGCTCAACACGTCGAAGTCCAGGAAGCCCGGACGATCCAGGTAGCGGAAAGCGTCCCGTTCCGCCTGCAGGGTAAACTGTTCCGGGACGATCAAAAAGACGCGCGGATGCGATGCCATGTCCCGCGCAATCCGGTCATACAAAAACCGGTTTCTGTCAAAGTCTTCCCGCCCGTAGCAGATCGAAAGCATATTGAACGCCTTTCAATTCCAGAATCATGTTGTCATTGCCATTATACTACGATCATGAATCGGCTTACAGCAACCGGAACAGTGCCGCCCAAGCGGGCAACAGCAGGAAGAACAGGATCGTCGTCAGCGCCATCGAAGCCGAGCCGAGTTTCTCGTCCGCCCCGTAGCGCAGCGCCAGCAGACTCGCCGTCGTCGCTGCGGGCATGCCTGCCATGAGGATGCAGACCTGCGCAATGTCCCGCGTCACGCCGAAGGCGAGGCAGCCCGCGAAGACCACCCCCGGCAGCAGGATGAGCCGCACGAGGCAGAACAGGTAGAGCTGGCGGTCGAGCAGCACGCTCAGGCGCGTCTCGCTCAGGATGCTGCCGACGAGCATCATCGACAGCGGCATCGTGCAGTCGCCGATCGTGCCGATGGGGCGCGCGAGGGCCGCCGGCAGTTCCCACTGGAG